>JAFTBN010000020.1 GCA_017455185.1 Clostridia bacterium | reverse complement strand
GTCCCCGATGGTATCCCCGGTGATCTCGGTTGCCGAAAAGTCCGAATCGCTCCAATAGATGGTGGAATCCGAAGGGAACGTCAGGATGGTGAAATCGTCCCCGCCGTAATTTTTCCCTTTCGCGCGCTGAGGTTCATACCAAACGGTTTCCTCTTCGGTTTCCTTTGCCGTATCCGACTCACGTACGGTGCCGGTCTGGGCCGAATCGGTTTCCTTTGTTTCATTTTTTTCGTCTTCCTCTCCCTTTCCGCATGAAAAGAGAGCCATCCCCGTCAAAAGCAAAGCCAGCAGCAAGCAAATAATACGGATCCGTTTCATTCAAAGCCTCCCGGTTTCAAAACCGAACGTACGGCGCGCACAGAAGCGCCGCGTGATGTGTGTCCAGGCAAAAAGCAATTCTGAACTTCCCTGCGAAAACCGAAAAAGTCCTTTTACGGAAGTCTTTTTCCGGTTGACCAGAACTCCCTCCACAATCGACCATCCACTGCAAAACAGGTCTTCCCCGCGCCATTTTTGTTCCGACGTCGGATTTCCCCGAAAACAGAGGGGATCCCCGCAAGAGAACGTTCCTGCTTCAAAAAGATGTCGTATCACTATTCTATTACGAAAAGGGCCGAAATGCAAGAAACCGGGCATTCTGTTCTATAAAAACGGCAATATAGCCAAACGCCGGAAGCTTTTTTGTTCAGAATGCCAAACCGGCCGGAAAGAGGAAAGGCTTTATGACCCCCGTTTTTCTCCGATGGAGGGTTGTTTTGCGAGTGCTTCCGGATCCGAAGGAGAGAAACAGGGTACCATTCCCTCTTTTCGCATCCGAACGGATGGAAAACAAAGCCGCTTTGCATTTACTTCCCGACTCCTTTATGGTATAATGGAAGCATCAAAAAGCAGGAGGCCTTTTATGCTTCGTACCATTGAATCCGAAAAAATCAAAGTCGTCATCGATGAAAAAGGCGCCCAGTTGGCGTCCCTGAAACTGCAGAACGACGACACCGAATACCTGTGGCAGGGCGACCCGAAATACTGGGCGGACCGCGCCATCCTGCTCTTCCCCATCTGCGGGCGTTTGATTGAAGGGCGCTACACCTATGAGGGGAAAAGCTACGATATGACCATCCACGGCTTCATCCGCCGGGCGGATATGGCGGTCAGCGCCATGACAAAGGACTGCCTGCGGCTCACCTTCTCCTTCAACGAGGAAACACTGAAGGAATATCCCTTCCGGTTTTTGTATGAAATCACCTTCCGCGCGCAGGGCAATACCCTGCACACGCAGATTGAAGTGACCAATCTGGATCAGGTTCCCCTTCCTTTCGCGGTGGGTGGTCATCCGGGCTTCAATGTGCCTTTGGAATCAGGTCTTTCCTTTGAGGATTATCAACTGACTTTCTCCGAAGTCAAGCCTGTCAAAAAGCTGATCCTGACCGACACCTGCTTCATGACGCCGGAGAAGGAAGCGTTCCCGCTTGAGGGCGGAACCACGTACAGGCTGCATCATTCCATGTTTGACAACGACGCCATTTTCATAACCGATATGGCCGACACCGTCACGCTCAAATCCGAAAAAGGAACCCGGGCCGTCACGGTTTCCTATCCGAATACGCCCTATCTGGGGTTCTGGCACAAGCCCAAGAGCGACGCGCCTTACATCTGCATCGAACCCTGGCACGGACTTCCCTCGGACGACGGCGTCGTGGACGATCTTGCCACCAAACACGACATGGTCCGTCTGCCGGCCGGTATGCACTGGAATTGCGAATTTTCCATCACCCTTCAGTAAAACAATCTGCAAATACAGCGGGCGCGTCAGTCTTTGACGCGCCCCTTTCGATCCTTTTTCTTCCTTATTTTCTCCCCAGAACCGTAATCCAGGGCTTTCCGGACCTGCGATGAACCTCGACCGATGAAAAGCCGGCCGCACGGAGAGCCTGCTTCAGTTGCTGCTCGGTATAGCATTTCATCCCTTCGATGATTTTTTCGTATTTCAGACCGGCTTCATCCGTTCCGTCCGATTCGTTGCAGATCAGGAACAGGCCGCCTTCCTTCAGTATCCGGCACACTTCGGCAAAGCACTCTGCAAGTTCTCCCCAAAAATAAACCGTCTCGAAGGCGGTGACCAAATCGAACGTATCGTCGGGCAGTTCCAGGTGATGAACATCCCCCTGAACGGCCTCGCAGCGTCCTGCCCGGATCATCTTTTCATTGTAAGCCCGGGTCTTCTCCACAGACAGTTCGGAGTAATCCAGAGCGACAAGCCGGGACTCCGGATACCGTCTGAGCAGTTCCCCCGCGTTCCGACCTCCTCCGCAGCCCAGGTCGGCTATCCTTTGCTGGCGAATGTCCGGAAGATACGAAAGACCCCAATCCGCCATTTTCGCGTGTCCGGCGTTCATCCCGCCCAACATCATTTTCCAAGCAAACCTTCCGGTTTCCTCGTCTGATTGACGTATTTTTTGAACAATCCCATTCTGTTCTCCCCTCCCGGCGGCACCCGAAACAGACAGGGTTGCGCGCCTGCAGCTTTTGCTCCTCCTTTAAGTTAGCAATTGCTAACCGATAAAGGCTGTTCCGGGGCCGCGGAATGTCCGAGCGGCCCCGGAAGTTAGCATCTGCTAACATTATAGCATCTTTTCAGGAAAAAACAAGCCGTAATTGCGAAATCTTGTTATTCAAATTGAATTCCGCAATCATGGTAAATCCAGTCAAGGTATCTTGAGAGGCGGATCTTTCTCCGCCTCTCTTTTCCCGTTCATTTCAGATTCTTCCGGATCGTGAGAATATTCTTGCCGTCCTTGTATGCGTAAGTCATGCTGTCCATGCTCTTTTTTACCATAAAGATTCCGAGACCGCCTATTTGGCGTTCCTTTGCCTTCAGCGTGGTATCCGGGTCCGGTTTTGCAAGCGGATCGTACGGAATACCGGAATCAATGAATGAGATCTCGACAGATAGGGGATCCTCATGCATCTCGACTCGGATTACCACGTTGCCGGTTGAGGGAGCGTACGCATAGTGAGCGATATTGACGAACAGTTCCTCCACGGCAATGCCGATGGTTGTTTGCGTCAGCATCGGGCAATCATATTCTTCCAGTTGTTCACCTATGAACGATTGTACTTCCAAGAGGTTCTTCGTATTAGCCTCAATCACCAATTCTTTCATTCTGCGTTCTCACTTTCCGAAGGAATTGAAGGGCCGTAATATTGTAATCCGAGCATGGTCAGGTCGTCAAACTGAGGCGCCTCCTTGACAAACGCGTCTACCGCTGTGCGAACGCCGGCGAGTATTTCCTTTTGAGAAACGCCACTCGGGATTGCATTCAATGCTTCCAGCGTACGGTCTGTACCGAAAAGCTGATTGGACGCGTCGGTCGCCTCGGCGACACCGTCGGTGTAGACGAAAAAGCTATCACCTTTTTTAAGTGCGATCTCGGTGTTCTGATACTTTGAATTCGGCATTGCGCCGATCGCCAGCCCATGCTTATCTTTCAGCAGTTCATATTTGCCGTTCACGTTGATCATCGGATACTCGTGTCCTGCACTCGCAGATGTGAGGCGGCCGGTGCTGATCTCCAGAATGCCGAGCCACACAGTCACGAACATATGCGCTTTGTTGCTGGCGTACACCAGTTTGTTTACACGTTCAAGGATTTCCGCGGGAGAACCTCCGATCGTGGCGTGGTCATTTAACAAGATCTTCGACGACATCATGAACAGAGCCGCAGGCACGCCCTTTCCGGACACGTCGGCGATGATGGTCGCCAGATGATCGTCGTCGATCAGGAAAAAATCGTAAAAATCTCCGCCGACCTCCTTCGCCGGATCCATGGACGCGTAAATATCGAACTCGGTGCGGTCCGGGAAAGCCGGAAACGCCGAAGGCAGCATACTCGTCTGAATCTCCGTCGCCATATTGAGTTCGGTTTCCGTTGCGGCCAGTTTGCTGCTCTTGAAGTTGAAAATGACGCAGTACATCACAATCAGCGACATCAGAACGATTCCGTACTGGCTGGCCTGTCCGAAACTTGCGCCGAGGAAGATATATTCAATCAGCGGCATGAAAATGAACGTCAAAACAGCCGCTTTCTGATGAAAAGGGTTTTTCGACATTAAAATCGAAACAGTGGTCAAAACGGACGTGACGGCAAGGTATATTTCCTCTAACAGGTGGATGCTCGTTTCGTGATACCCTTCCCCGTCCACATAGAAAGTGACCGGAAAGAAGCAGTTTAACAGCAGAAAGATCAGTTGAACGCCCAACAGAACGGGGACGATCTTCTCCACAGCCTTTGCAAATTTACCTTCAAAGCCGAGCGTTGCTTTTGCGTATAAGTAAAACAGATAGATCAGTGCCAGATCGATGAGCTTGCTTAACATACAGAAAACGAAAGCAAGCACAGTCTGCTCCGGTACGACAATCAACACATACATCAGGACGATGTTAACCGTGAAGCAGGAGCAAGCAAGGATAATCATGATCCTGAAGACTCTTGACCCTTCGCCTTCCTGCTTCATACATCCGTAAAACAGTGCCGCACAGATGAGAGCACCCAATACGTCCACGCCGGTATCAAACAGATTCGAAAACAGTCTTTCATCCGTAAAGAAAGGCATGCTCATCGCCATGATGAAAAATGCAGACGCAATTAGATAGATCATTCCATAAAACTTTGTATCTTTAAGTTTCTGAATCATACGTTCTCTCCGTTAATCAGATTCCTTTCTGTCATCCGATCATGCAGTTCATTCTTCTTATTCAATCTTAAATACATTGTTGAATCCGGTCAGATCGAATATTTCTTTCACGGTTTCCGTCACGTTACGCACGACCATTTCGCCCTTGTCTTCCATGACCTGAGTCGCACCCAGAAGAACGCGAAGTCCGGCACTGGAAATATACTCCAGGTTTTGAAGATCTAAGATCAGTTTTTTGGCATCTCCGATTACTTCGTTGATCTTTGCTTCCAGTTCCGGAGATGTATTGGTGTCAAGTCTTCCCTCAACTATAAATGTGTATTCCGCGCCTTCATTCGACACGGAAACTTTCAGTGCGGCGGATTTGTTTGTGTTACTGTCAGCACTCTTGTTTTTCTTGTTGAACAATCCCATTCTTTGATTCTCCTAATCAGATAATCTGTAAGTATTTATGCTTTCGCGGGTTCATTTCCCTGCTCTTTTTTCTTTTTGGGAAGCAGGACGGCCGTTGCGCCGAGGATTCCGACGATCAGTCCGCCGACGGCGGAGACCGCGATGGTTCCTCCGGTGCCGAACGTTGACGCGGTGAACGCCCCGGTGTCGCCCTTCCAGTAAAGATACATCCCCTCGTTATCCGAACGGTAGCTGTACGCTTCGTTATCGATCATAACGGGGTTCTCTTCCATGAACATATGCAGACAGCCGTTGTATCCCTCGGGCATTTTAGCCGCCTCGAGCTCAACTTTATCGGTGGATTTTCCCGCCGCTTTCGCTTTCTCGATCTCTTCCTT
>JAFTBN010000019.1 GCA_017455185.1 Clostridia bacterium | reverse complement strand
TGTTGTATATGAAAGTCTGGACAGGGTTAAGCTGGATACAGGCAGAAAATCAGCATTATTTCTACGTAAAGGGGAAGAAATCAGTTTAAGGGGCGTATTTGTCAGATTAAAGATCAGTGAAGGAGTATCGCAAAGCCTACCGCTACTCTCATATCTTGGGATCACTTACATGAATAATGATATTGTTAATGATGTTATCAACTGGTTTGAGTTAGGCATAGATTTCCCGAATTACGGAAATCCACAGGAAGAACTTCGGACAGCAATTGCTTCTTCAGACGAAATCAAAAAACTGGTCCTCGATATGATCAGGGAGATGGATCTCGATATTGAAGATTTCCGAGTTGAAGAAAGGGAGAATAATCAAATAGAGGTTTTCACCCAGCATAATGTGGATGGGTATAAAGCAGAACTTATGCTGTCTGAAGAATCCAGCGGAACAAAGAAGCTGTTTGGTCTGCTTCCTTTTATTGGCAAGAGTCTGGTTTGCGGATCAACACTCGTAATCGATGAACTGGATGCTAAGATCCATCCGGTGCTTCTTCGCTATGTCATCATGCTGTTTAACAACATGGAGATAAACCGGCATGGTGCTCAGCTGGTTTTCACATCCCACGATCTTTCTACAATGAACAGCGAAGTGTTCAGGCGCGATGAAATCTGGTTTGTTGCCAAAGGAAACAATCAGAATTCAAAACTGTATTCTTTGGTAGAATTCAAAACCGGAAATGGAGAGGTTGTTCGCAAAGACGCCAAATATGATAAGCAGTACCTTGAAGGTAAGTACGGCGCAGATCCGTATCTGAGAAAAATCATAGATTGGAGTGTTGTGAATGCCTAGAAAAATCGGAACGGAAAACTGGAGAAAAAAGCGCCGCCAGGAACATCTGGAAATGATGGCACAGCCGCACAGTGCGCCTTTTCTAGGCGTTTTTGCACGAATTTGGGTACTTCAGAAATGATGCGGTCAGCAAACGTATTTTTTTGCTCCAATTCACCTTTGTTGTACCGCTTTCGATAATTGCTTGGCATATCTCCTAAACAGAACAACCGGGAGGCTTATACCTTCCGGTTTTCGTCGTGCGTTTTTTCTTCGGGCGAGGCCAGGAGAACCAGATCCCAGGCGGGAATATAGGGACTCCGGCGCAAGTGAAAGAGGTAGCGGGGAAGCAGGGCATCCAGCATCAGAGGAATCTCGAACAGATCCGAGGTGTGGTGGTACAGGGAAATCAGCAATTCGGGACGGGCTTTTTTGAGGATGTTTGCACCTCCCGCGAGGGTTTCCTTTTCCGCACCTTCCACGTCGAGCTTGATCAGGTCGGGCAGGGGAAGGTCCGGGTGCTCCGAGAAGAAGGAGTCAAGGGATACGGCGGGGACGGATTCGGTCTTGCGGACCCGCTGCCGCACCAGCGGGTGCAGCATATCCACGGCGCATGCGTTCCGGCTTCCGCCTTTTCCCGCGTCGAAGACCAGCTCTCCCCGGTCCTTCCATAAGGCGGCCCGGATCGGGTGGACGCGTGCGCGCGTTTCAAGGGCCGCGTATGCCTCGAGTCTGGCAAAGGAATGGCGGTCGGGTTCAAAGCAATATAGGTCGGATGCACCGGGAGCGGCGTCCAGAAGAAGGCTCGCGGTATCGCCCCGCCAGGCGCCTCCGTCGGCGATGGCCCGCCAGGTGTGCGGGTGGAGCAGGCCCCAGAAGGGGGCATCGGGAACGCTTGCCGTGGCATCCAGGTCCTCCAGGCGTCCGAAACGGCGGAAGGCGAGAAGGGAATCCAGAAGGGTCCGGGATGTTTCATCGTACAGAAGAGACCGGAGCTTTTGTATTTCCGGGACGTGCTCCCGTTCGTATTCCGCGCTCCAGCACGTGTCCCCGAAAACGGGTATGTCGGGAATGTATATCTCGTGCTTTTTCCCTACGTTCCGGATGGCGTCCATGACTTCAGGCAGGCTGGAAGCAAACGTGACGAGCACCAGCATGTCGGGATAGAGTTCCTCGGCCCGGGAAAGGGTCAGGACGGGCAGCCCGTGAAAGGTCTGTCCGCGGACGAACGCGTCGGAGGCAAAGAACCCGCGCACCTCGATTCCGTGTTCCCGGCAGATCTGCAGGGCCTTGTCGGCCCCGTCTCCCATGCCGTAGAACAATATGGGTTTATTCACTTGTTCCAGGTAGGAAAAGAGGTCCGGGGCTTGCATCGTGTGTGCCTTTCCTTTCATGGTTCTTGCTTTTTGGCCGCCCGGGAGGTATAATGAGGTATCACTCCGTGGGAGGCCAGTATGGATTGTCTGTTCTGTAAAATCATTGCGGGAGAAATCCCGAGCAAAAAAGTGTACGAGGATGAAACCGTCTTTGCGTTTGCGGACATTGCGCCCCAGGCGCCGGTGCACATTCTCTTTGTGCCGAAGAAGCATCTGTCCGGCATGGATGAGGTGACGAAGGAAAACAGCGGTGCGGTGGCCCGCATTTTCGAGGTCATTCCGCAGGTCGCCGGGGAGCAGGGACTGACCAACGGATACCGCGTCATCTCGAATTGCGGACCCGACGCATGCCAGTCGGTGCGGCATCTTCATTTCCATTTGCTGGGCGGACGCCAGATGTCCGAGCGGATGGATTGATTTCTTTTCGGAAATCTGTTTTGCATACAAAGCAAGCGGTTACATGGCTTTTGCCCATGTAACCGTTTTGCTTGATGGATTTTTTTATTTGTTGAGGAAGAAAACCAGGATGTCGATGATTCCGCCCAGAATAAACAGGGCATAGAAAACCGCTTCTGTAATTCCCGCAATCCGCACAGGGCGCAGCGGACTTTTCCGTATTTTCAGACTCAGCGGCAGGCAGAACAGGCTCGGAAACAGGAACAAGGGGACAAAGATTACGAGAGATACCATCAGAGCAAGGACTCCGAACACGACGCCGAGCCAGGCAAAAGGTGCCTGACTGCCGCTTTCCGGGGAATCCTTTTGCCTCGGGGTGTCCTCGCCTGTTTCGGAAGACGTTTCGGTCTGGGCCTCTTGCGAGGTATTCTTTCCTTGATGAATCAGCTGGATGTAATTGATCAGAAGTACCTGCGCAAAGAGGAATGCCATAAGAGTCAGAACGCAGATGACGCCCAGAATAATGGCGGTTCTTTTGTATGTGCGAACCTGAGGCTGCGCACTTTGATTGGTGTCCATGGCGGCTTTCCTCAATCTTTTACAAATTCGTGATAAATGGATTCCACGGCGGCTTCGAAATCGTGCTCTTCAATTCCTACGATGATGTTCAGCTCGCTCGAGCCCTGGTCGATCATGCGGATGTTGATGCCACGGCGGGACAGGGCGTCAAACACGCGGGCGGCGGTTCCTTTCGCCTTGACCATTCCGCGGCCCACGACCGCAATCAGGGCCAGACCGTCCTCCACGGACATGCTGTCCGGACGGGCGCGGCGCTCGATGGACGAAAGCAGCTTCTCCCTGTGTTCGTTGAGAACCTGGGTGGAAAGGATGACCGACATGGTGTCGATACCCGAGGGCAGATGTTCGAAGGAGACGTCGTTGTCCTCCAGGATGTCGAGCAGGCGGCGGGTGAATCCCACCTCGGCGTTCATCATATCCTTTTCGATGTTGATGACCGAGAAGCCCTTCTTGCCGGCCACGCCGGTGATGATGGTGTTCGCGTCAAAGTCCTCGGCCTCGGCGACGATCATGGTGCCGGGCGCGTCGGGCTCGTTGGTGTTGCGGATGTTGACCGGAATGCCGGCTCCCCGGACCGGGAAGATGGCGTCCTCGTGCAGAACCGTCGCGCCCATGTAGGAGAGCTCGCGCAGTTCGCGGTAGGTGATGGTCCGGATGGCGCAGGGATTCTTGACGATGCGTGGGTCGGCCATCATGAAGCCGGATACGTCGGTCCAGTTTTCATACAGGCAGGCGCCGGCGGCGCGGGCCACGATGGAGCCCGTCACGTCCGAGCCGCCCCGGGAGAAGGTCTTGATGGTTCCGTTGGGCATGACGCCGTAGAAACCCGGAATGACAGCCCGCTCGTGGATGCGCAGTTCCTCGGAGAGCGCCTCGTAGGTCTTGCTCTCGTCGAAGGTGCCGTTTTCCTTGAAATAGATGACGTTCTCGGCGTCGATGAACCGGTAGCCCAGATATTTGGCCAGGATCAGGCTGTTGAGATATTCTCCGCGGGAAGCGGCGTAATCTCGGCCCGAAACCGCGCACATGGCGTTCAGAATGTAATCCAGCTCGCCTCCGATGTCGAAGGACAGCCCCAGTTCCTCGATGATGGTCAGATAGCGCTGCTTGATCTGCCGGTAGTATTCCTCGATGGTCTGGGAGGTTTCGCGGGAACGGATCATTTCATACAGACGGTAGAGCATGTCCGTGACCTTGGTGTCGGCCGGGAAACGTTTGCCCGGGGCCGAGGCCACGATATAGCGCCGGTTGGGGTCTGAGCGGATGATCTGCGCGACCTGGCGGAAATGCTCGGCGTCCGCCAGGGACGAACCGCCGAATTTGACGACTTTCACTTTAGAGTTTGCCATATGTACCTGAGCTTTCCGGCTGTCCTTGCGCTTCTTGCAAAGCAGCCTTGATATCCGAATAAACTTTACATGTCATTCCCTTCAAAAGGGGGCCGCATGCCGGGCCTCGGACCGCGCTTTGCGGGGTCCGGTTCGTTTTCGGCCCTGTTCGGGTCGTCCATCCCGCCTTCGATGTAGCGGCGGGCCTGGGTGGAAAAGAGTTCGTAGTATTTGCCCTTGCGGGCCATCAGTTCGCGGTGGGTGCCTTCCTCGACGATCTCCCCGTATTCCAGGACGATAATCTTGGAGGCAATGACCGCGCTGGAGAGACGGTGCGAGACGAAGATGGTCATCTTGTCCTGCCGCAGCGCGTCAAACTGGTTGAAGATCTCCTGCTCGGCCATCGGGTCGAGCGAGGCGGTCGGCTCGTCGAGAATCAGGATGTCGGACGAACTGTAGAAGGCACGGGCAATCGCGAGTTTCTGCCATTGTCCGATGGAGAGTTCCTTGCCGTTCTCCTCGAAAATCCGCATCAGCTGGGTGTTGTACCCGTCGGGCAGCTGCTCGATGTAATCGCTGATGTTGGCCTGTCTGGCGGCGTTTTCGATTTCCCGGTCGTTCTTCTCCTTGCCGATGTCCCCGAAGCGGATGTTGTCCGATACGGAAAAGGCGTATTTCCCGAAATCCTGAAAGATGATGCCGTAAAGCGAGTACAGGTCCTTCACATTATAGCGGCGGATGTCGACTCCGTCAAGCAGGATGACGCCTTCGCTCGGGTCGTACAGGCGGGTCAGAAGCTTGATCAAGGTGGTTTTGCCCGCACCGTTCAGTCCGACCAGCACGGCGGTTTCACCCGGCCGAAGCGTCAGGTTGACATGGCGGATGACCGGTTTCTCGGCACCGGGATAGGAAAAGGAAACGTTCCGGAATTCAATGGTATGCGGCACGTCGTGCTGCACGGGCAGCCCTTCGCCCTCGAGCGGAACGATGGTCGTTTTTTCACCGAGAAACGAGGTCAGGTTGTCGATGAAAAGGGAACCTTCGTAGATGGTGGCCGACGTGGTAATCAGGCTCGCGATGGCGCCCGCGATGCTGGACAGGGCCCCGGTCAGAAGGGAATAGTCGCCCAGGAGCAGCTCGCCGGTGAAGACGCGTGCGCCGATTAAGGCATAGAAGAAGCAGTTGGTGACCGCGCTGATGACCGCGATGACCACATGCCAGGTGTTTTCCTTCAGGGTCAGGGACCGGATGCCCGCGAAGTAGTTGCCGAAGGCGTCCCTGTAATGCCCGATCATGGTGTCGGACAGGTCGAACATGCGCACTTCCTTGACCAGGTCCTTGTTGACCATCAGATCGGAATAGTAATTCATCTGCCGGCGTTCCTTGGACTTGCGGCGCATGTAATTGAAGTTTTTCTTGCGGTATTTGAAGTTGATGACCGCCGAGGGAACCGACACCGCGATGACGACGAAAATGCTCCACCAAAGGTCGGGAACCGTGGCCAGGATGATGATGTAGGTGACGAACGAGATGACCAGCGACACGATGGAAAGCGAGGAATGCAGAATCTGGATCGGGCGGCTGCCCGCTTCGCGGTTCGCATTCTCCAGCTTTTCGTAGAACGAGGGCATATCGAACGAGGCCAGATCCAGTTCCTGCGCCTTGCGCATGATCTTCAGCTTGACCGTCCGGACCACCAGTTCGCCCGCCAGGCGGGAAACCGTGCTGTTGATCTGCCCGACGATCGCGTTGAGAATGCGGTAAAGGAACAGGAAGAGGAGGAACAGGAAGGCGGTGGAGGACAGAAATTCAACCGTCCGGCCCGAATCCAGGTATTCGGTCTGCAGGTAGTTCTGCACCTGCTGGGAAATCTTGAGTCCCAGGGCAGGCATGATGCCGTTGAACAGGGCGATGAAGGTCAAAAGGATCAGGATCCAGTGCCCGGTTTCCCAGACCAGGCTGACGATATATCCCAGACGCCGGAAAAAACCTCCGAGCAGTTCCCGGAGAAACCGCGGCAGGTCCGAAAGACTCTTCGGCTTTTCGACGGTCTGGTATTGATAACGGCTCGCGCCGGGCGGCGGGCCTCCCATGCCAGGTCCCATAACGGCATCCCCCTATCAAGGTATAGTCTATTTTAGCATAACCGGATACGGAATACAAGCAAATTTTGTTTTCCAAAGGGCTCAGGGTTTTCTTTTTCCTTGACAAGTCCCGTCGCGCTTTTGTATAATGGGGGCGAAAACACGAAAGGAGCGCCAGCACCGGCCGGCAAAGATGATGGAGAGCAGATTCAAAGGCAAAGTGGTCGTCGTGACGGGCGGCGCCCGCGGCATCGGGCAGGCCATCGTGCAGGCCTTCCTGCGCGAAGGCGCGGTGGTCCACAGCATCGACCGGACGCCGGTCGGAGGACAGTTCCACGGGGACATCTCGGATAAGGGAACACTCGAACGCTTTGCGGATTACGTGCTCGGGGAATCCGACCGGGTGGATTACCTGATTCACAACGTGCCGCCCCTGATGCGCGGCATCGACTCGTGTTCCTATGAGGAGTTCGCGCTCTCGCTCAACCTGGGCGCGCTGGCTCCTTTCTACCTGACAAAGCTCCTCGCCCCGCATATGCCCGCGGGCGGGTGCATCGTCAACATCTCGTCCACCCGGGACCGGATGAGCCAGGCGCAGACCGAGAGTTATGCGGCGGCCAAAGGGGCTCTTTCGGCCCTGACGCACGCCATGGCCGTCAGCTTCGCGGGAAAGCTTCGGGTCAACAGCGTCTCGCCCGGCTGGATCGATCCGCACGCGGCCGACATCAAAGGACCGGACGCCTCGCAGCAGCCCTGCGGGCGGGTGGGAACCCCCGCCGACATTGCCGCGGCCGTGCTGTTTTTGTGCTCGGACGAGGCCGGTTTCATCACCGGCGAGAATCTGTGCGTGGACGGGGGCATGACCCGGCAGATGATCTACCACGGGGACGAAGGCTGGCATTACGACGGCCGTGTCCCGAAAGAATGAATCAGACAAACAGAAAGGGAGACGGACATTCCATGGAGGAATCTTGTTTTTTGCGTTCGGACCTGCTTTTGCCGGACCCCGGGCGGGTGGAATATAAAAAATGGTCGGTCATCGCCTGCGATCAGTTCACAAGCGAGCCCGAATATTGGGAAGAAACCGAGCGGATCGTCGGGGACAGCCCCTCGGCGCTGCGCCTGATTCTCCCTGAGGTCTATCTTTCCTCGAAGGCGCGCCGGATTCCCGAAATCAATCAGTCGATGCGGGATTATCTGGAGCAGCGGCTCCTTCGGACTTACAAAAACGCAAGAGTCCTGGTGGAGCGTACCCAGAGCGACGGAAAGATCCGGACCGGAATCGTCGGACAGGTGGACCTGGAGGCTTACGATTACACGCGTCTCTCCAAGGCGCAGATCCGCGCGACCGAAGGGACCGTGCTCGAGCGGATCCCGCCCCGGGTGGCCATCCGGAAGGGCGCCTTGCTCGAACTGCCGCACGTCATGCTTCTCTATGACGACAGGGAGAACCTTGTGTCGGGCTCAATCGGCCGGGACTATGCCAAAAGAGCGCCGCTCTACGACTTCGACCTGATGCAGGGCGGGGGACACATCCGCGGCACGCTCCTGACCGAGGAGGAGAACGGGGCGCTGGACCGGGCGCTTGCCGGACTGAGCAAACCATCCGGTTTCCTTTTCGCGGTCGGGGACGGAAACCATTCCCTGGCGGCCGCCAAGGAAAACTACGAGCGGATCAAGAAGCAGATCGGCCCCGAGAAGGCCAAAACGCACCCGGCACGTTTTGCCCTGTGCGAAATCGTCAACCTGCACGACCCGGCCCTGTCCTTCGAGCCCATCTACCGGGTGGTGTTCGGGGCGGACAAGGAGGATCTGGTCTATTCCTTCTGCACCTATATCCAGACCCTGAAGGGAAAGGCGAAAAAGCAGCCCGTCACCCTGTGCACCCGGGAGGCCGAGGTTACCGTGGACGTCCTGCACCCGACAAGCCAGCTGGCCGTCGGGACCGTCCAGGCGTTCCTGGACGGATATCTGGAGAGTCATCCGGGCGTGAGCGTGGACTACGTGCACGACGAGGATTCGGTACGCCGGCTGGTGGAGGAACGGGACGGCGTGGCCTTCCTGTTCGCGGGCATGAAGAAGGAAGAACTCTTCCCGAGCGTGGACCTGGACGGGGCGCTTCCGCGCAAAACTTTTTCCATGGGACATGCCCGGGACAAGCGCTATTACCTCGAGGCAAGGTTTATCAAATAAAAGTTAACATTTAATTTTTTTGTTACAAATTAGGTTTGTGGCAAAGAGAAACGCCCGGCTTCGCGGCGCCCCCGAACGGCGGGCGGCGCTTTTGCACCCGGCGGACCCCGGAATTCTTTTTTTGAAAAACGTCTTGCATTCGGGGAAAAACTGTGGTATAATACCGCAGTCATTCGGGATGTCAAAGAACATCTAATACAAATGAGCGAGGAAATTGAAATGAAAGAGAACATCCATCCGAAATACGAGAAGTGCATCATTCGCTGTGCATGCGGCGAGGTTGTCGAGACACGTTCCACTAAAGGCGGAGAGATTCGCGTTGAAGTTTGCTCCAAGTGCCACCCGTTCTTTACCGGCAAGCAGAAGTTTGTCGATGCAGGCGGCCGTGTGGACAAATTCAAGAAGAGACTCGAAGCAGTCCGCAAGTGACAGGAAGGAAAGTTGTAAGTGGCAGATCTCGGTATCTGCCTCTTTTTTTACCCGGAGAAAGGAGTAAGGATGGAAAAGATGGATGGTCTTTGGGGCGCCAGGGGGACGGACGCCCCGGCGCGCGCCGTGCTGGTGGGGGTCTGTTCGGCCCGGGAGTCCAGGACGACCGAACAGGCTGAGATTTCCCTGGCCGAGCTGGCAAGACTGCTGGAAACCGCCGGCGGAGAAGTATGCGCCACCCTGATACAGAATATGGAAACCGTCAACGCCCGGACCTATATCGGCTCGGGCAAGGTGAAGGAACTGGGAGAACTGTGCCGCAATCAGGAGGCGGACCTGGTCGTGTTCGACGACGAGCTCTCTCCCGTACAGATACGGAATATAGAGGACGACTTGGATACGGACGTGCGGGTCATCGACCGCTCCATGCTGATCCTGGACATTTTCGCCTTTCATGCCGTAACGGCCGAAGGAAAGGTGCAGGTCGAGCTGGCCCAGCTGCAGTATACCGCCCCCCGCCTGACCGGAAAGGGGACAGAAATGTCCCGGTTGGGCGGCGGAATAGGGACACGCGGGCCGGGTGAATCCAAACTGGAGTCAGACCGGCGGCATCGCAAACGCCGCGAGACCGCGCTGCGCGAGCAGCTCCGTGCCATGGAGCAGACCCGGGCCGTGATGCGCCGGGGACGGGACCGCAGCGGCATTTTGCGCGTGGCCATCGTCGGGTACACCAACGCCGGAAAATCCACCCTGCTCAATACGCTCACGGGCGCCGGAATCCTGGCCGAGGACAAACTCTTCGCCACGCTGGACCCGACGACGAGAAAATACACGCTCCCTTCGGGTCAGGACATTCTCCTGACCGATACGGTCGGGTTCATCCGCAAACTGCCCCATCATCTGGTCGAGGCGTTTCATTCCACCCTGGAAGAAGCGGTCAGCGCCGACCTGCTGCTCCTTCTGCTGGATGCGTCCGACCCCGAAAAAGAGGCTCAGCTGCGGGTGAGCGTCGAGCTGCTCAAGGATCTGGGGGCGGAGGAAAAGCCCTGGCTGATGGTGTACAACAAATGCGACCAGATCGGCGAAGGGGAACTCTCGGCCCTGGAAGCAAAGGAGGATTCGGTCTGCGTCTCCTGCCGTACGGGGTACGGACTTGAGGCGCTGAAGAAAAAACTCGAGGAGTGGGTGGCGTCGATTAACCGGGTGCATACCTACCGCATTCCCAACGACCGGGCCGGACTGCTCAGCCGGCTCTATACCGACGGGGCGGTCGAAGAGGTGGAATACGGACCGGACTGCATCCTCGTCCGGGCCAGGACCGATGAAAAACTCGAAGGAAAACTCGGGCCTTTCCGGGTTCCGGACGGAATGTTCAAGGGGTCCGGAACAGGGACAAACGGAGACATTTCAGATGCCGCAGAATAAGGACAAAAACGATACATACGTCACCCTGAAGGGATACGGGGCAGACCGGTTTGAGGAGAAGAAATCCCTGTTCATCGGGGAAGCCGACCACGTGGAAAACGAGGAGCAGGCCATGGACTTCATCCGCCGGATCGGCGCAAAGACGCCGGACGCCACGCATCACGTCTGGGCTTACTTCCTGGGCGGCGGGGCGCAGGCGCGCTGCTCGGACGACGGAGAACCCCAGGGGACGGGCGGGATGCCCGCGCTCGAGGTGCTGCGCAAAAGCGGAGCGACCGACATGGCGGTCGTGGTGACCCGGTATTTCGGCGGGACGCTGCTCGGCGCCGCGGGTCTTGTGCGGGCCTATTCGCGCGGAGCCTCGCTGGCTCTGCAGGCCTCGGGCATCGCGACTTTCGTCCGGGCGGCCGAACTTTGTTGCTCGCTCTCCTACGCCGACCACCGCCGATTCGTGTACGAGACCCAGCGCCGGGTCTGCCGGGTGCTGGACACCCAGTACGCCGACACGGTCCGGATCCGGTTCTGCGTGCCGGCATCCGACGTGCCCGTCTTTGAGGACCTGGTCCGGGAATGGACCGGGGGCAGGGATGCAGTGAGCCTTGTGTGCGAGAGATATTTCGCGTTTGAAGGCTGAAAACCGAAAATCAAATGAAGCGAGGACATAAACATGAGCGCTGAAAGTTTAAAAGGGAAGCGGATCCTCTTCGCGGGGGATTCCATTTGCGAGGGAGCCATCGACCCGACCCGCCGTGCGTGGGCCGGACGGATTGCCGAGACGTACGGGCTTGAGGCCAAGAACGTCTCCATCGGGGGCCAGTGCATGTCGGACGTGCGCGGCGACCGCGTGCGCATCGTCGGACAGATTCACCGGGAAAAGGGCAATACCTACGATTACGTCATCCTCCAGGGCGGCGTCAACGACGCATGGGGCACCTCGGGCCTTGGCGGCCCGCTGAAGATCGCCCCGGTCGGGACCGTGTCGGACAGCTTCGATCCCGCGACCTTTGACGTCACCACCTTCACGGGCGGCATGGAGGACACGCTGTACTGGTGCCGGCAGTATTTTCCCAATGCCCGGCTGGGATTCATGTCCATGTTCGCCATGCCCGAGGCAAAGGGCATCGGACGGGTGACCGAGATCGGGGAATATTACGATATGGCCGAAGTGATCTGCAAAAAGTGGGGCGTGGATTATCTGGATATGTTCCACGACGAGCATCTCAACGAGGACCTGATGGAAGTGCATACCCTGAAGAACCTCAAGGACCCCATTCACCCCAATGTGGCGGGATACGAAATCCTCGCTCCCTATATCGGGAAATGGCTGGAGACTCTTGACTGAGTCCTCTTTGAAAAAAAGAAGCCCCGGACCGTCGCGCATGCGGCGGGACAGGGGCTTTCCTTTTATGCGCCGGAAAAAGTAATTTTGAAATTGTTGCGTATATAAGGAAGTGTTGAAAAGAAAGGGGGCCGAGATGGATTCGATTGTTTCCTATACGCTGGCAAGGGAGAGACAGACCCTGTCTTCCTTTGCGTTCCTGACCGAAAAGACGCAGGGACGTCTTCATCCGTGCGAGCCTTGCGGAATCCGGACGGATTTCCAGAGAGACCGGGACCGGATCATCCATTCCCAGGCATTCCGTCGTCTGATGTACAAGACTCAGGTGTTCCTCGCTCCGGTGGGGGACCATTACCGCACCCGGCTGACCCATACGCTCGAGGTGACCCAGATTGCCAGGACCCTGGCCCGGGCCCTGCGGCTCAACGAAGACCTGACCGAGGCGGCGGCACTGGGACACGACCTGGGGCATACGCCTTTCGGACACGCCGGCGAAATTGCGATGCAGCGGTGCTACGATCCCTCTTTCGCCCATTACAAGCAGAGTCTGCGGGTGGTGGACAAACTGGAGAACGACGGAGCCGGGCTGAACCTGACCTTTGAGGTGCGGGACGCCATCGTCAACCATACGGGGGACAGCATGGCATCGACCCTGGAGGGCGTGCTGGTCAAGTACGCCGACCGGATTGCCTACATCAACCATGACATCGACGATGCGCTGCGGGCCGGTCTTCTGACCCAGGAGGACATTCCCCTGGCTTTGCGCAACGAACTGGGCCAGACGCACGGGGAACGGATCGACACCATGGTCCGTTCGGTCATCGAGGCTTCGTTCGGCAAACCCGAAATTTCCATGACGCCCGGCACGGGGCAGGCCATGGGCGAGCTGCGCGACTTTCTGTTTGAGAAAATCTACCGGAATTCCCTGGCCAAGGCCGAGGACGAGAAGGCCAAGGCGCTGCTGATTCGCCTGTACGAATACTACCTGGAGAATCCGGACCAGATGCCCGAGTGCAACCGGAAGTTCATACAGGAGGATTCGCTTCCGACCTGCGTGTGCGATTTTGTTTCCGGCATGACCGACCGGTATGCGATTGAAACCTACCGCGAACTGTTCGTGCCCGAGGTCTGGAGGGGAAAGCGTTGAAATATCCCAGAACTTTTATCGACGAGCTGCTCAACCGGGCGGACATCTACGAGACCGTGGTTCCGTACGTGACGCTCAAGCGGGCGGGCTCCAATTACAGCGGACTGTGTCCTTTCCATTCCGAAAAATCCCCTTCGTTCACCGTTTTTCCGGGAACGAACAGTTTTTATTGTTTCGGATGCGGAGTGGGAGGAGATCCGATCACCTTCATCCGCCTGTCCGAGAATCTCGAGTATCCGGAAGCGGTCGCGTTCCTGGCCGAGCGGGTCGGTCTTTCGCTGCCGAGCGGGACCGAGTACGGGGACGACGGACAGGGGGGCATGCGGCGGGACCGTCTGTTCGGGATGAACCTGGACGCGGCACGGTATTTCCGGGACTGCCTGTTCCGGCCCGAAGGGGCGTCGGGGCTTGCGTACCTGAAAGAGAACCGCCAGCTGGCCGATTCGACCATCCGGCATTTCGGACTGGGCTTCTGCCCGGACGACGGAGTGTCGTTCCTGCGGTATATGCGGGACAAAAAATACAGCGATGAGGAACTCATCGCCGGATTTCTGGCCAAGCGGAGTCCCAAGACGGGCCATCTGTATCCGCTCTTCCGCAACCGTGTCATCTATCCGATTATCGACACGTCGGGGCACGTCATTGCGTTCGGCGGACGGGTGATGAACGACTCAAAGCCCAAGTATCTGAATTCTTCGGATACGGTGGTTTTTTCCAAAAAGAAAAATCTGTACGCGCTCAATTACGCCAAGTCGGTCTGCAGCGAGGAAATCATCCTGTGCGAAGGGTACATGGACGTCATTGCCATGCACGCCGCGGGCTTTACCAATGCGGTCGCGACCCTGGGTACGGCCATCACGCCCTCCCACGCCCGGGTGCTGAGCAAATACACCAAGCGGTGCATCCTGATCTACGACAGCGATGAGGCGGGGCAGAAGGCGGACGCGAAGGCCATGCAGATTCTGTCCGAAGTCGGGCTGGATGTGCGCGTGCTCAAACTCCAGGGGGCCAAGGACCCCGACGAGTTCATCCGCAAGTTCGGGAAGGATGCCTTCGCCCGTGCGGTGCGGGCCTCCCAGACCGGATTCGAATACAAATACGGAGTTCTGCTTTCAAGATACAATATGGACGACCTCAACGAACGGGCCAAGGCGGTCGAAGCCGCCTGCGGACTGGCCGCGGAGTTCAACTCCCCGGTCGAGAGGGAGATTTACGGCAAACGCATTGCCAAGGATCTGGAGATGTCCGACGAGGTGGTGCTGAAAATGATTGCCCGGTCCTATGCGGGCAGGAAGAAGCAGGCCAAGGCAGAGAACGAAAAGCAGGCGCAGCGCGAGCTGTACCATTACGGAGACCGGGTCAATTCCGAATCCGCTTCCAACGTGCGGGCCGCAGCGGCCGAGGACGTGATCCTGGGTATGATTCTTCTGTACGAGGATCATCTGAAATACGCGCTTTCGGAAGCGTCGGGGCTCGTGGAACAGGATTTCGTCACCTCTTTTTCCCGCAGGGTGTTCTCCCTGGTCCGGGAGCAGGTCCGTCAGAGCGGGTCGTTTTCCTTCTCGCTCCTGGGCGAGGAACTCAAACCCGAAGAGATGGGCCGCCTTCAGCAGCTGATGGAAATCAGGCGGGGCCTGAGCCAGAACGGACGGGACGTCCTGGACGACAGCATACGCGTTCTCAAAGAGGAGGCGCGGAGCCGGGACGTGCGGAGCAGCGGCTCGTTTGCCGAAAAAATGGAATTATTACGTAAGAGAAAGGGCGCCTCAGGCGAGGCGGAGGAACAAAAGAATGGATAGTCGTGAATCGTTTGCTCCCGAAGAGGAGACCCCCCTGGAGAGAGGGGAAATCAACGTAGAGGAACTGCTCAAGAACGAGAGCAAGAGCGAGATGACCGTTGAGGACATCGACATCGCCCTTGGCGGAGGCAATTTCTTCGACGGAAGGGCGTATGATTCGCTCGAGGACCGGCAGGAGCCGACCAGCGCGGACATCTCCTCGCCCGAAATCTCCGAGATTGAGAGCGAAGTGGAAAAACTTTCGGCCGGCGAGGATATGGGAAAACTGCTGGAGCAGGAGGGCCTCCCGGTTGACGACCCGGTCCGTCTGTATCTCAAGGAAATCGGGCAGTATCCGCTGCTGACCATGGAGGAGGAGCAGGAAATTGCCCAGGTCATGGTGGACCCGGAAAAGCCCGACGAGGTTCGCAAGAAGGCGAAAAACCGTCTGGTCGAGTCGAACCTGCGTCTGGTCGTTTCCATTGCCAAACGCTACGTCGGACGGGGCATGTTCTTCCTGGACCTGATCCAGGAAGGAAACCTGGGTCTGATGAAGGCCGTGGAAAAATTCGATTTCAGCAAGGGATATAAGTTTTCGACCTATGCCACCTGGTGGATCCGGCAGGCCATCACCCGCGCCATTGCGGACCAGGCCAGAACCATCCGCATCCCGGTCCATATGGTGGAAACCATTCACAAGGTGTCCCGGTACAACCGGCAGATGCTTCAGGAACTCGGGCGGGAACCCACTCCGGACGAGATTGCGGAAAAGATGGGCATGAGCGCCGAAAAAGTCCGTGAAATCATGAAGATCGCGCAGGATCCCGTGTCGCTTGAGACCCCGATCGGCGAGGAGGAGGACAGCCATCTGGGAGATTTCATCCCGGATGAGGATACCCCGGCTCCCGCGGACGCGGCGTCCGCTTCCATTCTGCGTGAGGTGATTGAAAAGGAACTGCATACGCTGTCTCCCCGTGAGGAACACGTGATCAAACTGCGGTTCGGCCTGTATGACGGAAGAACCCGCACGCTGGAAGAAGTCGGCAAGGAATTCGACATCACCCGCGAGCGTATCCGTCAAATTGAGGCCAAGGCGCTGCGCAAGCTCCGCCATCCGAGCCGCGCGAAACATTTACGCGGTTTCCTTGATTAATTTCCTCTTGACAGTAGTAACTATTTAGAGTAAAATATTAAGGTGCAGTTTTTCAGCCTTTCAAGGCAGTCAGTTCAAATGTGTGGATTACTTGTTTCAGATGATAGAAAGGAGACGCGGAGAAGGGGACGCACGTCCCGGGATTCGCTGACAACGCAAATGAAGAAAAAATGGATGAGTCTCATTCTTGCACTCGCCGTAGTGGTGGGAATGCTGAGCCTGTTCGGCTGCGGAGAAAAACAGGACGCGCTGGACGAAGTGGCGGATAGCGCCAGTGAGTCCGCAATGACACTGACCATGTATCTTGTAACGAAAGAAGAGACGACGCCCGAAGCGGAGAAACTTGTTTCGGATGCCATCAATAAAATAACAAAATCCGAGTTCAAGACGCAGATGAAGGTCCTTTTCTACACCGAGGATGAATATTACGAGGTGCTGGACGCGAAACTGCAGCAGAACGAAGACATCCAGAAGGCTAAGGAAGAAGCAAAGAAGAATAAGGATAAGGATAAGACGCAGACCGAGAAAGCGACTGAGTCCGGAGCGGAAACCGCGGAAGAGACCGAGACCAACGAGTACGGTATCGTCGTGACCAAGTATCCGCCGGTTGAGGATTATCAGGTGGACATCATGTTCCTCGGTACGCTGGGCAGCACTTCGGGCTACGACAAATACCTGAAGTACATCGACAACGGATGGCTGGCTTCCCTGAACACCGAAATCAACGGTGCTTCCAAGGTCCTCAAATCCTACGTTTCGACCGCTTTGCTTTCCGCGGTTCAGTACAACGGTATCAACTATGCGATTCCGAACAACAACCCGATCGGAACCTATACCTACATGCTGGTCAACAAGGACCTGTATGACAAGACCTATCATTCCGCCGAAATCGGAAACGTCAAGACGGTTATGGATCTGTCCGACTTCCTGAAGGACGTCAAGACACTCTATCCCGACGTTCTCCCGATTGCGTCCACCTATGAGGACTGCATGAAGGATCTGGCGTTCTACTGGGATATCGCCATTTCGGATTACGGCGACGGAACCGATACCGTCATCAACGGACAGAAGCATCATTCCTATAACGTGACCGGCGACTTCTCCATCATCGGCTATGCCTATGAGGACCTGTCCCAGATCAGCCGCAGCAAGGTTGTTCTGGAATACAATGCGCTTCTTTCCACTTCCCAGACCTATCGCGATAATTTCCTGACCCTTTCCGAATACAACTTCGAAGGTTACTTCGGAGAAGAGGAAGAAGGGAAACAGGTTGCCGTCAAGTTCATCGAGGGCAGCGCAACCGAGGCGGCTGCGTACGAGGATGACTATTATGTGGTAACCGTCGGTTATCCGCATGTTCAGCAGCAGGACGTGTACGACAACATGTTTGCGGTCAGCAATTATACCAGCAGCGTATCCCGCAGCATGGAAATCGTGACCTACCTCAATACGAACGAAGAGTTCCGCAATCTTTTGCAATATGGTATTCCGGATGTTCATTACACGGTGCACGAAGGCCAGGTAACCCGGCTCAACCATGATTACATGATGAACATCGCCCAGACGGGCAACTGCTTCATCGCGTATCCCGAAGAGGGCATGGATCCCGGAGTATGGGATGTGGCGAAGGCGCAGAACCGCGTGGCCGTTCTGGATCCGCTGTACGGATTCATTATGGACAACGAGCTGACCTGGGAAGACCCGGATCCCGAGGATGCGGATCATCCGTACGGCACCTATACCGCTTTGCGGGAAGACCTGATTGAAGAGATTTCCAAGCTGAGCAAGCAGTTCCTTTCCGAATTGAATGCATGTCAGTCGTATGAAGAGGTTGAGGATCTGGTGACCGCTTGGCGCTGGAAACTTTCCACCGGTGCCAAGAACACCGATTCCGCCGTCAAGGCCATCATTGAAGAGTACACCGCTACTTCTTCCATTGTGGAAGGCGATGAGGAGGAAACCGATGAAAACGGCGATCCCGTTCCGAAGGAGACAGAATCCGATACGACGCAGTTCGACGAACAGGGAAATATCATCATCGTCCAGACGGTCAAGTACATGACGCCGTTTGAAGTGTATTACAACTGGCTTTCCAAGTACAACTACATTCCGGCCGGATGGGTGGCTTCCTCGTAAGTTTTCCCCGGCAAAGAAAGGATGATACGGGCGGCTTCGGCCGCCCTTTTTTGAACCAATGAAGGAATTCGATCAAATTGTCTGGGATTTCAACGGAACGATTATCGACGACCTGGACTGCTGCATGGAATGCGTCAACATCATGCTGGAGCAGAGAGGACTTCCCACGCTTTCCTCCAGAGAGGAATACAGGGAGGTTTTCGGTATTCCGGTCAAGATGTACTATGCCCGACTCGGCTTTGATTTCTCAAAGGAAAGCTATGAGCAGGTCCTGGCGCCCGAATGGACGGCGTATTACCGGGCCAAAAGCCTGGATTGTTCTTTGTGTGAAGACGTTCTGTTTTCTCTTAATAAAATAAAGGAAGCCGGAATTCCTCAATGGATTCTTTCCGCGTCAGACCAGTCCTTCATGGACAGACAGATTGAGGCTCTGGGGGTCGGCTCCTATTTTGCCGGGATCTTCGGTCTGTCCACCATTATGGCGGAAAGCAAGGAGTCATTGGCCCGGGAATGGGCGACCCGTCATGCGGGGCAGAGAATTCTGTTCATCGGGGATACCGATCATGACGTGGCAGCCGCGAAGGCCATGGGGGCAGAGTGCATGCTCGTTTCAACCGGCCATGTTTCACAAAGACGATTGCGGGAGACGGGATGCCCGGTCTTTCGCACGTCCAAAGACCTTCTTGAATCCGTTGGCCTTGCCTGACAGACACGGAAGGAACGGAACGCCGGGCGGTTCGCCCGGCCCGTTTTTTCCTCGCTTGAAAAATCTTGAAAAATCTGTAACTACTCAGCGGGTTTATTTTCCTCGTTGAGTGTTATTGCAAGATTTTATAGTTCAATTTGCAACTTTCAAATCGTCAGCTTGCAACCTTTCTCGGGCTCTTTTTCATGTTTTCTCGAGTTCATTTTTTAGCCTTATT
>JAFTBN010000018.1 GCA_017455185.1 Clostridia bacterium | reverse complement strand
GTTTTTGTAAGTATCTTGATAAACATGCCTTATGCCAACCTTTCTTCTCACTACAAAGTATAGCATAAAGGCCTTAATATTGCAACAGCTATCAGTTATTTTTTCTCACTACATTTTCAGAATCTTAAGTTAATGACATTGTGATATATCATAGATTTGATACAATAAAATAACAAAAACGCCAATATTTTGGAATTAATCATCATATTGACATGCTTGTCCTATAATGCTCGTGCTGTCGGGAGTCGGAATCCGCGGAACAGGCAATGAATACGGAACACCCCCGGTCGTATCCGATAACAGTGCTCCGGCCTCCAAAAAGGAAGCCGGAGCACATCTTATTCCTAAAGAGCAAAAGAAAACGCCAAATTCAAAACCCAACTCCGGAAATGACGTTAAATGCTGTTTCAACGACCTGTTTGGTTCTTTCGTTTACACGTGCTTTCCCCGTCAAGACCAAATCCCCTGTCAAACAGGTTTTCCCGGGACCCTCCTGACAAAGATTCCAGACTCGGAACCGACAGAGGAAGCCGACCTGAAAAACGACACGGGCTCCTGAAGACCGAAAAGACGGCTGCCGGGAGATTGGCGTTGTACTGCACTACGCCGTTTGAGGCAAAGCGAGGGTCTTCGCTCATGCCCTTTGCACAATAAGCGGCCAGAAGAGCGTCCGCATCCGGATACAGAGCCAGATCGTAAGGCAGCTGGGCGCTAATAACGACGCTCACTTTCCCCTGCTTTTTCCGATCGGCAAGGATTTGTCTCAGCCGTTCAACGTACGGATCCTTCGCTCCGTCCGTCAGAAGGGAGTTCACCCGGTAACAGGCGCTAACCGCCAGAAGAACCGGAGCACGGAGCATCTTCTCCCAATCCCCCTTTTCAGCAGGGCAGACAATTTCCGGGCCATCTCCCAAAAGATCCAGTCTGTCCAGTGCGAAACGAACCGAATGAACCTCGCTTTCAAACGGAACGGATACCACAGTCTGCTCCCGGGGAGAAAGAGGGAGAACCCCCTTGTCCCGGACCAGAGTCACGGCGCGAAGCGCCGCCTCCCACTCGGTTTTTCGGTTTTCCGCCGATCCGATTTGCTTCTGAGCCACAGAAACATCGGGTGCCGGAATCTCACCGGCACGCAAAAGGCCGTGACGCTCCTTAAGGGCCAGCACCCGGAGCACAGCTTGCTCCACTGCCTTGGGTCTGATAACGCCCTGCTCCACTGCTTTTGCCACCCGGCGCACATAGTCCTCCAGCCTTTTCACTCCGCCCGGCGCTGCGGTATCGACGGGCATCAGGAGAATGTCCGCCCCGGCCTCGATGGCCAGTTTGGCCGCGTCCAGCGGGTCGAAATGGGAAGAAATGGCATCCATGCCCATCGAGTCGGTTATGACGACCCCCTCAAAACCAAGCCGGTCCCTGAGCAACCCTCCGAGCACCGCGCGGGAAAGCGTAGCCGGGAGAACCACCGGCTCCCCTGTCTTTTTGGAACGGTAGGTTTGCTTTTCAACCTGAGGGAACTGTATGTGGGCCGTCATCACCATTTCGGCTCCGGCTCTGACGCAGGCAGCAAACGGCTTCAGTTCGACCCGTTCCAGTTCCTCAAGTGTTTTTTCAACGCAAGGCAGTCCAGTATGACTGTCCACGGCGGTGTTGCCATGCCCGGGAAAATGCTTCAGCATGCCGATTACGCCTGACTCCCCGAGCCCCTCAAGATACGCCCGGCCCATGGTCGCAACGAGCTCCGGGTTATCCGAAAACGAGCGGATTCCAATAACGGGATTGAGCGGATTGTCATTGACGTCCAGAACGGGACCCGCATTGGCGTCAAGGCCTGCCGCCTTCAATTCCCGCCCGATGACCGCCGCACAATTCCGGGTCAGAACGGGGTCTCCTCCGGCTCCCAGCGCCATATTGCCGGGTGTCTGGGTTCCCTGCCCGAGCCGGGTCACGCTTCCGCCTTCCTGGTCGGCCGCCAGAAGCAGGCCGGGAAGATCCGGACACTTGGCACTGCAGGCACGGATAGCCCTGACCAGTTCCACTCCGGCCCGGGTGGTTTTCAGATTCATGGCAAACAGCATGACGCCCGCAAAAGGATAAGAGGAAAGAATCCGCTCCATTTCGGGATACATCCGTACAACGTCCTGCCTTTTGCCCTGTGAATCGGTATACTGCCTGAACGCAGGCATAATCAGTTGTGCAACTTTTTGTTCGGTCGTCATCCGCTGCATCAATTCCATGCAGGCCACAGAACCATTCATAGATTCCCTCCTTTTCAGCTTCCCTGTGCCGACTGTCCCCCTTATGTGCGGGAACAATGGACCAGGCTCTCCTTGCGGCTTCCGATTCGACGCTCTGTCCGGCCTTTTCCGTCCGCCGGATGATGCCCCGCCGGATCCGGAACAGCAAGGGGGGACCCGATTATTCCGGGTCCCCCTTGCCGATTGCCGTTTTAAAGCGCATCTGCCACTGAAGTTCAGTTATCGTTCCATTCCGGAGCGAATCTGCTTTACCGGCAATCCTTATTTGTGCTTTTGACGCTTATTTGTTCATTGCCTCTTCCACCGCGACGGCAACGGCCACCGTAGCGCCGACCATCGGGTTGTTGCCCATACCGATCAGACCCATCATTTCCACGTGAGCGGGAACCGAGGAGGAACCGGCGAACTGAGCATCGGAATGCATACGACCCATGGTATCGGTCATGCCATAGCTGGACGGACCTGCGGCCATATTGTCCGGATGCAGCGTACGGCCTGTGCCGCCGCCCGAAGCGACCGAGAAATACTTCTCGTCGTTTTCTTGGCACCACTTCTTGTATGTACCGGCCACCGGATGCTGGAAACGGGTCGGGTTGGTGGAGTTACCGGTAATGGAAACGCCGACCTTCTCGAGTTTCATGATTGCCACGCCCTCGGGCACGTTGTCTGCGCCGTAGCAGCGGACCTTCGCGCGGGGGCCATTGGAGAACGGCACTTCCCTGACGATGGTAACGGTTTCGGTAAAAGGATCAAACTCGGTCTGCACATACGTGAAACCGTTGATTCTGGAAATGATGTAAGCCGCGTCTTTGCCCAGACCATTGAGGATGACTCGCAGGGGCTTTACGCGCACCTTGTTGGCGTTCAGGGCAATTTTGATTGCGCCTTCAGCCGCCGCAAAGGATTCGTGTCCCGCAAGGAAGCAGAAGCACTCGGTCTCTTCGGACAGCAGTCTCTTGCCGAGGTTGCCGTGTCCCAGACCGACTTTGCGGTTTTCCGCCACCGAACCGGGAATGCAGAAGGACTGCAGGCCGATTCCGATGTCTGCCGCTGCGTCTGCCGCTTTGCGGTCGCCCTTTTTGATGGCGATGGCAGCGCCTACCGTGTAAGCCCATTTTGCATTTTCAAAACAGATGGGCTGCGTTTCCTGCACGATGGTATAAGGGTCGATTCCCTTTTCATCGCAGATCTTTTTGCACTCGTCAATTGAGGAGATGCCGTATTGCGCAAGAACCGAAAGAATCTTGGCCTCGCGTCTTTCGTAACCTTCAAATGTTGCCATAGTTCGCTCCTCCTTACTCTTCACGCGGATCGATGTACTTGACCGCACCGTCTTCGGCGGTGAAGCGGCCATAGTGTCCGGTTGCCTTCTTGTATGCTTCGTTGGGTTCCATGCCCTTCTTGATGAAGTCGGTCATTTTGCCCAGGGAAACGAACTCGTATCCGATTACTTCGTTGTTGGCATCCAGCGCCATTTTGGTGCAATACCCTTCGGTCATCTCCAGATAGCGAACCCCCTTCTCCTTGGTTCCGTACATCGTACCGACCATGGAGCGGGCTCCCTTTCCGAGGTCCTCCATGCCTGCGCCGATGACCAGACCGTTTTCCGAGAAAGCGGACTGGGAACGTCCGTACACAATCTGCAGAAACAGTTCGCGCATCGCCGTATTGATGGCATCGCAAACAAGGTCCGTGTTCAAAGCCTCCAGGATGGTCTTGCCGGGCAGAATTTCGGCTGCCATAGCGGCGGAATGCGTCATGCCAGAGCAACCGATGGTCTCAACAAGCGCTTCCTCAATGATGCCGTTCTTCACGTTCAGAGAAAGCTTGCAGGCTCCCTGCTGAGGGGCGCACCAACCCACGCCGTGCGTATATGCCGAAATATCCGACACTTCTTTTGCCTGAATCCACTTGCCTTCTTCCGGAATGGGAGCCGGTCCGTGGTCACAGCCCTTTGTTACTTTCATCTGGCGCTGCACATCCGCACTCATTGCGTATGGGCATTCACTTACATTTGCCATTGTCTGTATTCCTTTCATTTCAATTCGTCCCCCCGCCCCGTAAACCGGCGGGAAAAATCATTCCTTTTCATTATACAACTTTTTTGTTTCTTGTAAATTGTTTTTTTGGGATTTTCTTTACGACGGCCCTGTTTTTCCGGTACGAGTCTGCGGGTTTTCTGCTTCAAAAACCGGATTGAATGCGGTAACTTGCAATTTTCAATTCCTCATTCTGCAGGTTTTCTTACTCGTTTCAGGCCTTTCCGCAAGAACTGTCCGTTTGTATGCGAATTGGCAGATTGACGAAACCGATGATTTGTGGTAGGATAAAGCATCACCTTTTAGGGAGAGAACCTACGTATGTTAAAGAAAACCGTAAGGCAGATGCTGATCGCTCAGATTTTCTCTTCGCTGACCGTATCTCTTTGCCTTCTCATTGACAATATCATTATCGGGCGACATCTGGGCGTGGGGGCGATTGCAGCCTATGGGCTGGCCAACCCGGTCCTTCTTTTGCTCGGTGCCATCGCCAGCATGCTGTCGGCCGGCGTTCAGGTCGCCTGCAGCAAATCCCTGGGGCGTGGCGACCAGGACGGCACCAACGAGGGCTATTCCTCGGCCGTTGCTCTGACCATTCTGATTTCGGTTCCCTTCACGCTGCTGGTGCTTCTGCTCCAATCCCCTCTTGCCACCGCTCTCGGTGCGGGGACCGAAGGCACCCTGTTCAACGACACACGGGATTATCTGAGAGGATTTGTCATCGGCGCACCGGCTTCCATGGGGGCTTTGATTCTGGTTCCCTTCCTGCAGATTGCCGGGAAAAGCACCCTTCTGATTGCCGCAGTCGGCGGCATGACCCTGGGCGATATCGCTCTGGATCTGCTCAACGTATACGTGTTCAAGGGCGGCATGTTCGGCATGGGCCTTGCCTCTTCGCTGAGTTATTACATCGCTCTTATCATCGGGCTGTTCTACTTCCTGTCCAAAAAATGCATCTTCAAATTCAGTCTTAAAAACATCCATTGGAAAAAGATCGGCGAGCTGTTCAAGAGCGGTCTGCCGAGCGTCTTCAGTATGGCTTCCATCGTCATTCTGACCTTTGGAGTCAACAACATCCTGCTCGGTCTTCCGGACGGAGGTTCGGACGGCGTTGCGGCGTTCTCGGTCATTACGACCATAGGAAACTCCGCAAACTGCATAACGACCGGGATCGGCGGGGTCGCCCTGACCATGATGAGCATACTCTATCAGGAACAGGATCGGTCCGGCATGGAATCCGTCATCAAACAGCTGTGCATACAGGCCCTGCTGCTCGGAGCCTTGGTAGGCGGGGCCCTGATCGGCGCCGCACCCCTGATTGTCAAACTGTTCATTCCAAATCCGGGTGAAGCGCAGGAGCTGACCGTTTTCGGCATAAGGCTGTTTGCCCTTGGCCTGATTCCCAGTTGTCTGTGCGGAGCCCTGAAGAACACCTACCAGGCAATCGGCCATCCGGTCTATACCGAAATCATCTCCCTGGCGGAAGGCGCGTTGTTCCCGACCCTGATTGCCTGGATTCTTTCCTTCCCGCTTCAAGCGCGCGGTGTATTCTTCTACTTCTTCCTGGGTGAGTTGACCGCCCTGATTTCACTCGTCATCTTCTGCTGGATCAAGAACCGCCGCTGGCCCTTCCCCAATATGGGCATGCTCCTTCTGAACCGCGATTTCAGCGTTCCGAAAGAAGATATTTTCCAGGTAACACTATCCACCATCGAAGAAGTCACCGCTGCATCCGAGCAAGTCATGAAATTCTGCCTGGAACGCGGAGCGAGCCAGAAAGCGGCCTATCGGATTTCTTTGTCGGTTGAGGAAATGGGTTCCAACTCAGTGCTGCACGGGTTTAACAAGGACAACAAGAAACATGTGATGTCCATACTGGTCATGTACAAGGAAAACTCCTGGTTACTCCGTTTCCGGGATGACTGCCGTGCGTTTGACCCGATTCATTATGTGCCGAAGAAGAACAAAACAGACCACCTGGGCATCCGCATGATTCTTGCCCTGGCCGACGACGCCAAATACACGTATTCGTTGAGCATGAACAACCTGGCCATCACCATCCGGGAGCATTCGCTCGAAGAAACCGACCCCGAGCCGGCGATTCCGGTTGAAGCCTGAGGCAGGCATATCGTTTGCAAACAGAATAAAAGAACGCATCAGCGGCGGGAATACTCCCGCCGCTGATTTATTTCAGACTCGTTGCCGGGGACATGCCAGGCCAAAACGAATCGCAAGCCGTTCATATGTCTCCGATTCTGTCCTGCCCGGAACAGCCATGTCCCTATTCTTTATGCGTAAATGAGAAAAAAGCAACCGCCTATTAGATTTATCCGTCGACCTGCATGGCAGTCGACCCAGGTATATGTGTAAACTTTTATGCTGCCGTCTGACATGCTACGGTCTCCATTCTGATCATTACGTCTTCGAAACACCTTATATAATCGTGATATACTTCTGCAGCCGGCTGTTCGGCTTCTCTGGTACAGTCATGGCCAATCTCCCTTGCTCCAGTAAAGGGTTTAGCCGCTTTCGGACGCTTCGCTTATCCCTATATCCCAGAAAAGCTGCAATCTTTAATATTCCTCTGGGAGTCATACAGAATTCTTATATCTTCTCTTCATCAGTCTTACTCTGCAAATCTCCGACTGGTACATTACTCTCTTTGACTGGTGCATCGACTTGTACATTTTTCCCTCGACTGGTGCATCGACTGGTACATTTTCTCCCTCGACTGGTGCATCGACTGGTACATTTTCCTCTCTCAATCGTATTCCGCAAGCCAGACTGAGCCATCGGTCGCGATATGCACATTTCCCCGCCAGGTATAATAAGCCCTGACGGAATCCCGGCCGATCATATCAAGCAGTTCGGAATCCGCCTCCGCCTCGTACCCGGCGCTGACCACAACAAAGTCCGCTCCTGATTTTTCAAGAAGCGTTTGCGCTGCCTTGATATAGTTTCCGTGATGTGGC
>JAFTBN010000017.1 GCA_017455185.1 Clostridia bacterium | reverse complement strand
TTTGCCAAAACGTGGGCGAGGACGTCCAAGAAAAACTCAGCAGGAAACGGTAGCAGTTAAAAGAGGTCCGGGAAGGCCCAAAGGCTCAAAAAATAAGCCTAAAGTTACTTGAACGTTTACCGGTTTCTTAAAAATTCACGTATAAAAAACAAATATATAATACTGATTAGATAGCCATTGTAAAAAAGAATATACCGGTCTGCTACATAAAACAGACCGGTATTCTTTTTGCCGACCTTGTCAGGCGGATGTCCATATATTTATCAAAACTTTCTTATGAGCATCTGCCGCACAGCCCGCTGCTTTTTTATGCGCCCTGACTTTGCAAATAGGATTCCAGGGCAAGCGCCAGCTGATCCGGGCAGGAAGTGGGACGGGGTCCGCAGGGAATCCCTTTGAGCAGGCGGATGATTTCCCGGGCGTTCCGCCCGACGCAAAGCGCGGCGACGCCTTTGGTATTGCCCGAGCAGCCGCCTGTAAAACGGACGGCCTGCACAACGTCGTTGTCATCCAGGTCGATGTCAATGCGGCGCGAGCATACGCCTTTTGGAGTGTAGGAAAATTGTTTCATGAAGTTCAGTCCTCCTTTGAGGGTGTGTCTTTGTAAAGACCGGTCAGCCGGAACGAAATGTCCTGCATTCTGGCAAAGAGGAAAAGCGCCTGCGTCAGGCTTTCCGTATCGCACCGGAGAGTCAGATAGTAGGATATTTCCTCGGTCTGGGGATCGGTGTCGGAAGAAATGGATTCGAGTTGAACCCGGCAGGCCGTCAGAGCCAGAAGAAATGGCATGGGCGGAGTGCCGGCCGGGCAGGGAATCAAAAGGTCAATCCAATACGGGGCCCGGCGCGTCACCGTGGGATCGGGATGCTTGCAAGCCAGTGCGCATTGTACGTCGTCTTCTTCAAAGGACCAGATTGCCTTTTTCCGGATGACAAGTCCGTGTTGGGTCAGAAGTCGGTAAAAGGAACACAGCCGCCCGCCATTTCGGTCCTGCAAAGGCAGGATGCAGGCATCTGTCGTGCCGCCGGCTACGTTTTCGCAGCATTCCTCGTAGGATTGCGACGAAAGAATCCGGCAGTTTTTTGGAAGCATATGCTCAAACATCTGGGTTTGCATATGTCCGGGGAGAAGGGAAACCGATCCAATCTGCTTTTCTTCGTCTTCTCCGTCGTGTGCGTGCCCGGTCATCCCCAAAAGCAGGGGAAGCAGAAGGATTTTTCTGCGTCGGAGCGCTTCGGAGAGCGAAAGGCAGAACGGAAGAAGGATTTCATTCGTATCGGTAACGGAAACCTTTCGCTCATCCAGAAGGGTCCGGTAACTGATGAGCAGCAACTCGAGCAGTTCTTCTCCTCTTGCATTCCCGCTGCGCAGCAGCAGAGTGTCCAGCCATTTTTCGGCCAACTCAGCCTGAACCGCCCTGTATTGGGAAAGCAGGGCCGCTTTCCGTTCGTCTGCAAACAAAAGGTTGTCCAGACAGACCTCCAAGTCCCGGTTCAGATCCTTTTCCTGTATATCCCGGGGCATGGGTACGGGGTGGCTTTGCATCAGAGTTGGTCAAGCAGTCCGTAGGTGTCGTTCAGGAAGGAGGAGAGTTCCTCGGAAGTCAGTTTCCTTTGTGCGAGAACGGACAACTTGTAAATGTAGGACGCAAGCCGGTTGACTTTGTCTTCCTCTTCCTTGGAATCGGAGAGGGAAATGATTTTCCGGATCAGCGATGCGCTGGTGTTGATGTGGAGCGTCTGCTCGGCCGGGAAGGAACCCGTGTCCATGCCCATGGAATACATGCGCATCATGTCTTCAAACCGGCGGCTTTCTTCCTTGATAATCAGGACGGCAGGAACGGTTTCGTCTTTGAGTGCCTCAAAAGCGACGTTGAGTTTTTCGTTTCCGCTGGCTTTGCGGAACAACTCGGTCAGACGGTTTTTGGTTTCTTCATCTGTCTCCTGCGCGGTCTCGTTTTTAAGAAGCGAGGTGTCTGCGTCGACACGGGAGAACTTTACGGCATCCTGGCCGCCGTAATTTTCGATGGAAGAGACGAATTGGGTGTCAATCGGCTGGTTGAATTCCACCACCTCGATGCCTTGCGCGGCAAACAGCGAAATGTACTGGGCCTGAAGGGCCTTGTCGGTTGTGTAATAGACCGTCTTTTCGTTCTTGTCCTTGGCCGCTTCGGTGTACTCATTGAGCGTTACGCAGGTTCCGTCCGTCTTGAGGAACAGAAGGGAATCCTTGACGCGGTCGTAGAATTTGCGGTCGCGGATGCAGGCGTACTCGACGAAAGTCTTGATGTCCGGCCAGACTTTGTTGTACTTTTCACGGTCGGTTTTGCAAAGGGAGTTGAGTTTGTCGGCCGTTTTCTTCACGATGTGGGCTGAAATACGGGATACGTACGCGTCATTCTGCAGATAGCTGCGGGAGACGTTCAGAGGGAGTTCCGGGCAGTCCAGGACGCCTTTGAGCATCAGAAGGTATTCGGGAATGACTTCTTTGATGTTGTCCGCCACGAAGACCTGGTTGTAGTACAGTTTGACCTGTCCTTCAATCGACTCGTATTCATGGTTTAACTTAGGGAAATAGAGAATACCCTTGAAATTGAGGGGATAGTCGGCGTTGAGATGAATCCAGAACAAAGGCTCGCGATAGTCGCGGAAAACCTTGTGATAGAAGTCAATGTATTCCTGATCGGTGCATTCGGAAGCGTTTTTGAGCCAGAGCGGATGCGTGTCGTTGATCGGCTTTTCGGCTTCTTTTTCTTCCTTCTTTCCGTCTTCTGCGGTTTTTTCGTCAGAGGCCGGAGCCTTGTTTTCGTTGACGAAATAAATCTCGACCGGCATGAACAGGCAGTATTTCTCAAGGATGTCGCGCAACCGGGATTCTTCCAGGAAATCGGATTCCTCCTCGGAAATGTGCATGATGACCGACGTGCCGCGGTCTTCCTTGTCCGAAGGTGTCATTTCGTAGTTTCCTTCGTCGTCGCAGGTCCAGTGTACGGCCGGAGCGCCGGTATAGGATTTGGTTACGATTTCAACCGTGTCACTGACCATGAAGGCGGAGTAGAATCCAAGGCCGAAATGGCCTATGATGCCGTTCTTGCTGTTGCCGTCCGATGAGTTTTCCTTGTCGGTTTCGGATTCATATTTCTGGATGAACTCCAGTGCGCCCGAGATGGCAATCTGGCAGATGTATCGTTCCACTTCCTCTTCGGTCATGCCGATGCCGTTGTCTTTGACGGTCAGGGTCCGGGATTCCTTGTCCACGCTCACCGTAACCCGGAAGGGATTGGTTTGCTCATCCTCGACGGATGCCTCTCCCAACGAGGAGAGCCGTTTGAGTTTGGTAACGGCGTCCACTGCGTTGGAGACAATTTCCCGAAGGAAAATGTCCTTCTCGGAGTAGAGCCACTTTTTGATAACCGGAAACATGTGTTCCGTTTCGACGGAAATGCCGCCTTTCTTAACTGAATCAGACATGATAAATCACCTCTTATTCTGTCTTTCTTACATAATATGTTTGATTCATTTTTTGCTGTTCTTACCTTTGCCGGATGAACCGGATCTGTTTTTGCGCCGGTTTTTCTGATAGGTTCTGGCCCGTTTGTCCATCCGCTCCCGCAGGTTCAGGATGCTGGGCTTTTTTTCTTTCGGTTTGTCTTCCGTCCGGGTCGGGGAGACGGGGGAATCCGGTGTTTCCTTGGGAGCGGGAGGATTGTTTTTCGAACCTTTCCGGAAAGGTTGATTGCCTGCCATCAGATTGAGAAATTTCAAAGAGAAACGATCCCAGGAATTGATTTCCTTGCCGTTGAGCTGCTTGATCTGGACTTTGGTTTCATACAGGCGGGCCTGCTTGGCAAACCATTGTTTGGTTTTGTCTGTCCGGATTTCTCCGTCGGTCAGCGGATTGGCCAAGGAATCCTCGGGATAATAGGAGGCCGTGTCGCAGGACATTCCTTTGGCTGCCAGCCGTTTTTCAAGGAACTTCCGGATCAGGGTGATCAGGATGGCGAAAAGCGGGACCGAAATCAAAGCACCGATGACGCCGAAGATGGAACCCATAATCAGCACGGCGATGATGATGGCCAGGGAACTGATTCCCACCGAGCTGCCCAGAATCCGGGGCCCGATGATGTTGCCGTCAATCTGCTGGATAATGAAAATCACCAATATGAAAAGGAAGACTTTGGACGGGTTGATCATCAGAATCAGCAGCGCGCAGGGGATTGCCCCTATGAACGGACCGATGACGGGAATGATGTTGGTCACGCCGATGATGGTGCCGAGCAGCACCGGGTAAGGCATACGGAGAATGCCCAGCACGACGGCGGACAGCACCCCGATAATCAGGGAATCCAGCAACTTGCCGTTGATGAATCCGCCGAAGGACCGGTTGAACAGAACCAGGGTTTCGTCGACTGTCCGGTTCATTTTGTCGGAGAGGATTGCGCTCTTGAATTTCTTGGCCTGGGCCAGACGCTTGTCCTTGGAAGCCAGAATGTACAGCGAGATAAAGAATCCGAAAAGGATGTTGCGCGCAATGTTGAATGCGCCTGCCAGAATGCTGGAACCCGAGTTGATGATTTCGCTTCGGTAATGGGACAGCGTTTCCAGGATGGAATTGAAAAAGTTCTCGGTCTCGTTGAACAGCCCGCCGAATGCGTTCCGGATGTCTTCCACCGTTACGTATTCCTTGATTGTGTCGCTGTGGAGAAAATTCCGGGCAAACCAGTTGAAGGCGTTGTTGAGCCATCCGACCATATTGTCGATGTAGATGTCCAGGTTGTTGATGATGCTGGACAGACTGGAGATGGTGTTCGGGACAATCAGCCACCCAATCAGCCAGACGATGGCAAAGAACCAGACAAAGGTCAGAAAGACGGTCAGGAACCGTTTCCAGAACCGGTTCTGCATCTTCTTGAGGATGTGCTTCGAGATGACGTTGTATGCCGGATTGAGCAGATAGGCCAAAACCAGACCCCAGATCAGCGGGGAGAAGATGTAAAGGAACTTGCTCATCCAGTCCTTCAGCGGCGTCATGTTGACGATCAGGTAGAAGAACAGGGCCAATATGGCATAAACGGCTATTCCGATGAAAACCGAGCGCCGGAGCAGCTTTCTGGGCGTCCATTTTCCTTTGTTTCCTTCAAGGTCCGGCAGCGGTTCAGCGGGGCCGGTTGCCTCGGAACGGTCGGCGGTTGGATCGCCCGCATGCGTTTCGGGGGACGGTCCGGTCTGACCGGCGGTTTCGGTCTGCGCCGGTTCGTCAGACTCCGGATGTTCTTCCGGCTGAATGTCCGGCTGCTTGTCGGGCTCGGCATGCTGGGTGTCGATTTCATCGAACGGGGTCATGCGGGTTCTCCTTTCAAAATATTCATATACATTATATATACATCTTAGGACTTCGTCAACCGGATTTTTCGAAAAAATGGTTCGGAGCGGGCAAATCGGGAGGTCCGGAAACAGGGGAATAAAGTGCCTTTTGACTGCTGAATCCGGTTGACAAAAGCGCCCCTTTGTGGTACACTTTTTTTGCCCCTGAGAGGGGGATCGGAACGGATGGAAAAGGGATCATACGGAGGAAGAGGGATATGGTGTGGACCGAAAAGGCATACGCGAAAATCAATCTTTTTCTGGAAATCACCGGTCGCCGTCCGGATGGATATCATACACTCACGACGGTCATGCAATCCGTTACGCTGGCCGATACCCTTTCGGCTGAAAAGACAGCGGACGGAAAAGGGAAAATCACGCTTTCGGTTCAGGGAGCCGATCTGGGCCCCTGTACGGACAATCTGGTTTTCAGGGCGGCAGACCTGTTCCTGAAAAGGACAGGGACGGCCGACAGCTGGTCGTTTGAATTGACTAAGGACATTCCCGTGTCGGCCGGACTTGCCGGCGGGAGCGCCGATGCCGGAGCCGTGCTTCGCCTTTTGTCACGGGCCTATCCGGGAGCATTGAGCCCGGAGGAGTGCCTGCAACTTGGCGCGCAGCTCGGGGCGGACGTTCCGTTCTGCTTTCTGCAGGGGCGGGCTCTGTGCCTTGGAGTCGGGGATGAAGTGCATCCGCTTCCGGTGACAAAGGCAAATCTTTTGCTCGTCTGTCCGCCGTATCCGGTTTCCACCCCTTCGGCTTATGCGGCGCTCGACAGGCTGCACGACGGGTTTTCTTCGCCGGTTTTTGACACCGGGGATCCCGGAAAACTGCTCCGGTCTTTTGAAACGGACAATCCTGAGGAATTCGTATTTGGATTGTTCAACCGCTTTGAGGAAGTGACAGGAGGACCGGAGGAAAAAGCCGTTCGGAAACGGCTTGAACAAAGCGGAGCATTGGGTACGCTTCTCAGCGGAAGCGGGCCCTCCTTTGCTGCGTTTTTTGCTCCGGACGTATCCGATTCCTATCTGGAAGAGCGGGCTTCAGAAGTCCGGAAAATGGGCTGGTTCTGCAGGGTGTGCCGTTTTTATGACCCAAAGAGCCCCGAGTAAGGAGGAACGAATGGATTTCAAAAAAATCGCATTGCACGGATGCATGTGGTATACCGTTTTATCCCTGCTTGTGCTGTTTGTGAATCTGGCCATCAAAGGCAATTTTTCGGATGTTTATGTCGAGCCTCTTTGGTTCTTGCGCATCTTTGCTTTTTCGGTCCTTTTTGCCCTGGCCAACGGTCTCTATGCCAACAAGGGCGTCCGACCGCTGCTGCGGGCGTTTCTTCACGCGGTCATCGTGATTCCCGCACTCCTTGTTTTTTTTGTCCTTCCGTACGCGAAGAAAGCAGGGATGACCTTTACGGGCGGATTTCTGTTTTTCCTGATTGTCACGATTCTTTATTCGATCGCGGCGGTCGTGCTGTATTTTACCATTTTAAAAAAGAAACTGATTCAAACCGGACCGTCCGAAGCCGAACGGTCGGAACAGGGAAGGAGAGGACGCAGAAAATGAACTTGCGCCTGTGGAATTATGAATGAACAAAAACGGATGGGCAGATTTCAGAAAACCCTCATCCTCCTTCTTTGTGTCCTTTTGCTTGTTTCTTTCGTTCTTCTGATTGTGCTCACCGCGAAAGTGAGGGCAGGTGTGAAAAACCGGCCCGTTCCTTCCACTCCCGGAAGCGCGGAAAGCAGGCAGCCGGATGATTCCGGCTCGGCCGGCGAATCCGGGTCCGATCAACCGCCGGAGGAGACTTCTCAGCATTCCGACGTGGCGCTCGGCCTGACGGCTGACGCAGGTTCGGACTACCAGAATTCCATTGTGTTTATCGGAGACTCCACGACGGCGCATCTGCGTTCCCGCGGGGTGCTGGAAGGCGGAACGGACACCAAACAGGTCTGGTGTCCTTCGAACAATACATTGCTTCTGACCAGTGAAATCGCCTCGTTGAAGATCGTCTATCCGGATACCGGGGAAGAGCTGACCATCGGGCAGGCGGCGCAGGCCAAAAAACCGGCTTTCGTGATTGTAACGGTCGGAATCAACGGCGTGATTGCTTTCTCGAAGAACACGGACCTGTTTGAAAACTGCTATCAGTTGCTGATTGATACAATCCGACAGTCATCCCCGGATACGGTGCTGATGCTGCAGTCCGTCTTTCCGGTGTCCGCCGGGTGCGACTCTTTTTCGGTGAACGCCGCTTCCGTCAACGAATGCATCGACCTGATCAACAAGTCGGTCCGAAAACTGTGCCGGGAAAACGGTCTTCATTATCTGGATACCCAGTCCGTGCTGAAGGGGTCGGACAACATGATGCTCCCCGAGTACGACAACGGGGACGGCATTCATCTGACCAAGAACGGATATCAGGTTATCCTGGAATACATCCGGACGCACGTGCCGCCCGAATGGAAGAATTGAGAATCATAAGGGGATTATCCCGGGGGAATAAAAAAGATGAAAAAAAGAATGATTTGTGTTTGCCTGATGCTCGTCCTTTTGAGCCTGAGCATCGTTTCCTGCGGTCCTGCATACCGCACGGACGTGCCGTCCGCCCGCCTGACCGGCGATGTTCTTTCATCCTCGGCGCCGCTTGCGACGGGAGATGCTTACCGTGAGGTGTCGGACAATTATAAGAATATGTATTTTGACAAATGGAACGATACGGCCGTGGTGAAGGAGTATTCGGTTGTGCAAAGCGAATCCGCCACGGATTTCAATGAGGCAGGCGCCGTTGTTGCGGTCGATGAAGCTCACGCAGAACAGGTCAGACAGATGGTGGAGGATTATCTTTCCCTGATGCACGACTATTATGCGGATTTCCTTTCCTCCTATAATGCCGTGGAGGTAGAGAAGATTGAGAGTGCCGAGTGCCGCGTGTACGGGCGTACGGTTGTTTACGCCTTTTTGACCCGTGCCGAGCAGAAAGCTTATTTCGAAGCGGTGGAGAGCACGCTGAAATCCGGCTCCTGATTGCCATAAGAAGGCTCGGTGCAGACTGGGCCTTTTTCTTTTTTTCGGACCGTCTCAGGTTAAACGGAATGAACATGCCTTTGGGGATTGCCGGTCAGATTCTGAAATCGGTGTAAAAAGCCTGAGGCGAATGATCTGTCAAAGATTGACTGTCAACGATTGAATCGGAAACGGAAAACAAAGTCAGGGAATCCGGCAAGGCATTCGGAATGACTTGACAGGATGCATAAGCAAATGTATAATATTCATAAAGATTTATTCGGGCGCGCACCCGCATGCGCGGTGCGCTTTCATATGTGAGGAATCATATGGCTAAACTGACAAGAAGAGAAGCAAGAGAAATCGTGGTCGGATTGCTGTTTGAAATGGAATTTCAGACGGACGTCACACCCGAAGCCATGTACAGCCTGGCGATGGAATCCAGGGAATTTCCGGATGACACGTTTGTCAGGGGGACCTTTTTCGGCGTATTGTCCCATCTCAATGAAATCGACGAAACCATCGGTCGGTTCAGCTCGGGGTGGAAGACGGGCAACCTTTCCAGGGTAACCCGTGCCATACTCCGGCTGTCGGTCTATGAGATTCTGTTCTCGCCGGATGTTCCGGCCAAAGTATCCATCAACGAAGCCATGGAACTGATTAAAAAATACGACGAGGACAAGGTTTTTTCTTTCGTGAACGGCGTGCTCAACAGTGTCATGAAGGAAAATGAAGCCCATGGCAGCTGATCTTTTTCTGGGATTTGACGCCAGCAACTATACCAGCAGCCTGGCTTTGGTCGACGCCAAAGGGACAATCCGGTTCAACGGAAAAATTCCTTTGCCGGTCAAGGCGGGGGAGCGGGGTCTGCGTCAGAGCGACGCGGTCTTTCAGCATGTAAAGAACTATCCTTTGCTGCTTGAGCAGGTCCGTCCCTTTATTGGGCAGGATCGGATTCTGGGTGTCGGGGTTTCCGAGTCGCCGAGAAATGCGCCGGATTCCTATATGCCGTGCTTTCTGGCGGGGATAGAGGCCGCGACGGCTTTTGCCGCCGGGGCCGGGATTCATCTGTTCCGCTTTTCTCACCAGGAGGGGCACCTGATGGCGGCTGCCCACGGTTCGGGCGCGGGGGAGGATCTCTTTCTCCGTCCGTATCTCGGTTTTCACGTCAGCGGAGGCACCACCGAGATGCTTTTCTGCAGGCCGAACGGGAGCCGACTTGACATACGCTGCATCGGAGGCTCTTCGGATTTGCACGCCGGGCAGCTCATCGATCGGATCGGGGTTCGTATGGGACTTTCTTTTCCGGCCGGACCCGCGATAGAGGAGGCGGCACGCGTCTTTGCGGAAAGCGGAGCGGAACCGCCCCGAGGCAGGGACTGCGCGGCAGGGCTTGTCTGTCATTTGTCCGGTCTTGAGAATCTGGCTGCGGCCGAATGGGAAAAGTCAGGCGACAGGGGAAGGACGGCCTGCTTTGTGCTCTCCTCGCTCGCCCTGACGCTGCGCTCGCTGCTCCGGAACGGAAGAGCCGCCTACGGCAATCTGCCCGCGCTTTTTTCCGGCGGGGTGATGAGCAACCGGTATTTGCAAAGCGAACTGGGACAGTGCGGGGAAACCCGGTTTGCACCTCCGGCGCTGAGCGCCGACAACGCGGTCGGGATTGCACTTCTGGCAGCCCGGTCGTATCGAACAAAAGCGGAAGCAAAGGAATAGAGATATGAATTTGACAGATGCAAAGGTGCTGTCGGTCGAGCAGCTCAATCTGTACGTGAAAATGAAGATGGATCAGGATCCTCTTTTGCAGAATGTATACGTTCGGGGAGAAATATCGAACTTCAAAAACCATTATCAGACCGGTCATCTGTATTTTTCTCTCAAGGACAGCGGAGGAGTGCTCGGCGCGGTCATGTTCCGCACCTATGCCGAGAAACTGGTCTTCCGTCCGGGCGAAGGAATGAAAGTCATCGTAAGAGGACGGGTCAGCGCCTATCCCAAAAGCGGGCAGTATCAGATTTACGTTTCGGAGATGATTCCGGACGGAATCGGCAGTCTGTATCTCGCTTTTCAGCAACTCAAGGAAAAACTGCAGGCAGAAGGACTCTTCGACGAGTCGCACAAGTTGCCTCTCCCGCGCTTTCCTCGCCGGATCGGAATCATTACGGCTCCTACAGGCGCCGCGCTTCAGGATATGAAGAACATCATCGGGCGCAGGTATCCCGCCTGTACCATGGTCCTGTATCCCTCCCTGGTTCAGGGGGCCGAAGCGCCTGCCCAGCTCCGGGAGGGCATCCGCTATTTTGCCTCGGGAAAAGATCCGGTGGACGTGATCATCATCGGCCGGGGCGGCGGGTCGCTGGAGGACCTGTGGGCCTTCAACGATGAAGGACTGACAAGAGAAATATACGCCTGTCCGGTGCCGGTCGTGTCGGCCGTAGGGCATGAGGTGGACTTCACCCTGTGCGATTTCGTGGCGGATCTGCGCGCGTCGACTCCTTCCGCAGCGGCCGAACTGGTCGTGCCGGACAGAAGGCAGCTTGCCATGGATCTGGCCCAGAGGGCCGAACGAATCCGGGCGCTGTTCATGCGGTCGCTTCAGAACCGCAAATCCAGACTGGAACTGCTCTCGAAAACCGCGGTACTGCGTTCCTCCAGGGGAATGCTGGACGTCAAGAAAATGAATCTGCTTACGCTGGAAGACCGTCTGTTCCGGTTGGTAGAAAGCCGTCTGAAGCAAAAAAGGCAGAAACTGGATTTTCTGGGCAGGCAGCTTGAAGCACTGTCGCCCCGTCAGGTTCTGAACCGCGGGTATGCGCTGGTTGTGGACAAAGGCAGGCACGCAAGAACGGGGATTTCGGAGATTGCGCCCGGAGATAAGCTCGAACTGCTTTTCCGGGACGGAGAAGCGGGAATTACGGTAGACACGGTAAGCCCTTTTCAGGGGCGGGAGGATACGGATGGCACAGACTAAGAAAAATACGCAGGACAATAAAGCGCCGTCGTTCGAAGAGATGATGGCGCGGATTGAGGAAATCGTAGGATGTCTCGAAAAAGGGGACAAAGGACTGGACGAGGAGATGGAACTGTTCCGGGAGGCAAAGGATTTGCTGAGCCGGTGCAATCAGACGCTGGAAAAGGCTGAACTGGAATTCATTCAGGTTCAGAAGGAGAACCGGACGGAGGGTCAGGATGAAACTTGAAGACGTATTGAAGGAAGATTCGGAACTGATTGAAGAAAAATTCAAAGAGGTTTGTCAGTCGGTTCATTATCTGAGTCAGGAAGAACTGTCTCCGCTACCCGAGGCGATGGAATACACCTTTTCGGCAGGCGGAAAAAGAATCCGGCCCGCTCTGGTCCTGGAGACCTGCCGGGCGTTCGGAGGGGATGTCCGCAGCGCGGTCAGCGCCGCGCTGGCGGTGGAACTTGTCCATACCTATTCGCTGATTCAGGACGACCTGCCTTGCATGGACAACGATTCGGTCCGCCGGGGTATTCCGGCCAATCACATCCGGTTCGGGGAAGCAATCGCCCTTCTGGCATCGGACGCACTGCTTTCCGAATCGCTGCTGATCATGACAAATGAAAAGAGGCAGAGTCCTGAGCAGATTCTGTCCTGCATCGCACTGCTGGCCGAGGCGGCAGGTCCGCTCGGATTGGTCGGCGGTCAGGTTCTGGATCTGCGGGGGGAAAAGGAAAGTTTTTCCTATGAACAGCTTTGCCGGCTGCACAGCAAGAAAACCGGTGCGTTGTTCAAGGCTTCGGTCCTGATGGGCGCGGTCTGCGCCGGTGTCAAACCCGATACCGAACCCTATCGCGCGTGCGAGGTCTACGCCCGGAAAATCGGACTTGTGTTTCAGGCCATGGACGACGTGCTGGACGTCGTAGGCGACGCGAAGAAAATGGGAAAGACGCTGGGAAAAGACGAAGAAAGCGGGAAGACCACCTTCTTGTCCTTCATGTCGGTTCCGGAAGCGCTTGATTTTGCGGAACAGCTGACGGCCGAGGCCAAGGAAGTCATCGGACCGTACGACCGGTATTCGATGCTGTCCGCCATCGCCGAAAAACTGCAGAAAAGAGAAAACTGATGCGTCTGGACCTGTATCTGTCCGAAAATGGTTATGCACAGAGCCGGAACCGGGCGCAGCATCTGATCCGATCGGGGCTCGTGCTTCTGGACGGCCGAACGGTTCTTTCGCCCTCTTTTGAGGTCGACATAAACGCTTTGCACCGGATTCAGGTGACGCAGGACTGTCCCTATGTCGGCCGTGGAGGTCTCAAACTCGAAGCGGCGCTGGATGCTTTCGGCCTTTCGCCATGCGGTGCGCACGCTCTGGACGTGGGCGCTTCGACTGGCGGATTCACCGATTGTCTGCTGCAAAGAGGCGCGGCTCATGTCGTGGCGGTTGACAGCGGACAGAGTCAGCTTCACGAATCGCTGAGAAACGACGAAAGGGTGACCTCCATGGAAGGGCAGAACGCCCGATATCTCAGGCCCGAACTTTTGCCTTACGCACCCGATTTTGTGGTGATGGACGTTTCCTTTATTTCCCAGACTCTGCTTCATCCGGTTCTGGCCGGTCTGTGTGCGCCCGGGGCTGTTCTGGTCTCTCTGATCAAGCCTCAGTTCGAACTGACAAGAAAAGAACTGGACAAACACGGCATCGTCCGGCGTCAGCAGGACCGGGACCGGGCAATCGCCCGGGTGACGGAATCGGCCGCCTTGTGCGGATTCGGACAATTGCGCGTTATGCCTTCGCCGATTGCGGGCGGAGACGGAAATCTGGAATATCTGCTTGCGGGAATCAGGGACGCATCGGATGGATAGTTTTGCAATGAGGAAAGCAATATGTTACAAATTGGTTTGATTACAAATTACAACATCACCGAAAAGGCCATGGCCGCTTTTTCGGTATGCGACGAGTTGTTTAAATACGGTGCTCAGCCGATGTATCCGGCCTATTACAAAACCAGACTGGTCCGGATGCACGACCCGAGACTGGAGAATATGAGAGCCGTGCCGATTGACGAACTGTATGAAAGCGCGGATATTCTCATCACCCTGGGGGGCGACGGGACCATTCTGGAAACCGCCCGGCGCGCGGCCTTGCGCAAGACTCCGATTCTGGCTTTCAATCTGGGGCGCCTGGGATATATGGCCGAACTTGAACTCAATGAGCTGGACAAACTCAGGGCTCTGTTTGACGGCAGTTACCGGACCGAAATCCGGACCATGCTGCAGGCTGAGACGGTCAATCTCAAAGGAGAAGTGCTGGCGCAGTCCTTTGCGCTCAACGAGGCGACGGTGACCAACGGTTCCGCGGCGCGGATCATCGACCTGGAACTGTCCGACCGGGGAACGCCGGTCACATCCTACCACGGAGACGGGCTGATCATCTCCACGCCTACGGGTTCCACCGCCTACTCGCTTTCCGCGGGAGGTCCCGTCATCGATCCGAGTCTGGAATGCCTTTGCACCACTCCCATCTGTCCGCATTCGCTCAACCTTCGGCCGATCCTCTTTCCGGACAGCGCGGTTCTGGAGGTGAAGAATCTGAGCAAGCGGGAACGCAAACTGATTGTGACCCTGGACGGGAAAATCAATCTTCCGCTGGAATATCAGCACGTGCTCCGGGTAACCAAATCTTCGCTTACCACCTCGCTGATCCGTATGAGTGAAAGCGGATTCTACAACCGGCTTAGGTTGAAAATGTCTTCGATGTCCTGAGGAAGGGGTCCTGAAAATGAAAAAGAACCGACATGAGAAAATCATAGAACTGATTGAAAAATACCCGATCAACACACAGGATGAGCTTACACGCCGGCTGCGCGAGGAGGGGTATGAGGTCACACAGGCGACCGCCTCGCGGGATATCCATCAGCTGGGGCTGGTGAAAGTCCGGGAAGACGGGGTGTACCGATATGCTTTGCCGACGCAGAAGGAAGACTATTCCAGGCAGAAGACCGCCATCAGTGATTCCATTACCCAGGTGGACTATGCCGGCAACATCATTCTGATCCGCACATATCCGGGTCTGGCCCAGGCGATTGCTTTTCACATCGACAATCTGAAAATCAGCGGCGTTATGGGCTGCGTGGCCGGGGACGATACCATCATGGTCCTGGTGAAGGAAGCCGATCATTGCGCGGATCTGTGTCTGAAAATCCGGAAGCTGATTGCCGAGGACTGAAAACAGAAACGGACTTTGCCATATGATTAAGTCGTTGCACATTGAGAATCTGGCGATCATCCGCCGGATGGATCTGGAATTGAATCCGGGCTTTATCTGCCTGACGGGCGAAACCGGCGCAGGTAAGACGCTGATTGTCGGGAGCCTGACGATGCTTTGCGGAGGAAAGGTTTCAAAAGACATCATCCGGACCGGGGAAAAGAAGGCGAAAGTCAGCGCGCTTTTCACCGGTTTGTCCGATTCCGTCAAGGAACTGATGGACGAAATGGGGCTGCCGTACGAGGGCGATTCGCTCCTGATTCAGAAGACACTGGACGCATCGGGCCGCGGTTCGGCCTGGTGTAACGGGCAGCCGATTACGGCCGGCATGCACCAGCGTATCGGGGAACTGCTTCTGAGTATTCACGGGCAGAACGACAACCAGCGGCTGCTCAAAAAGAGCGAGCAGGTGCGTCTGCTGGACCAGTATGCCCATCTGGATGAGGCAGTCCGGCAATATCGGGTTCTGTACCGGCGTCTGACCGAACTGGAGGAGGAATGCCGTTCGCTGGGAAAAGAGGCTTCCGAACTGATCCGGGAAAAGGAAATGCTCGAGTATGAAATCCGGGAGATTGATTCGCAAAAGCTCAAACCCGGTGAGGAGGAGCACGCCGAGGCGCTGCTTGAAAAACTCAAGCACGCCGAAAAGATTCAGAAACAGTTGGATTTTGCCTATTATCTTTTGCGCGGCTCGGAAAAGGCCGCTGCCGCGACCGTTGTGCAGAAAGCCTCCGAGAGCCTGGAAAAAATCAGCGGAATATTGCCCGAACTTCAGCCCCTGATTGCCGAACTCACGACATTGTCCGAAAGGCTGGAGAGCCTCTCAGAGGAAATCGCAGATTTCAATCGGGAGAACGAGGGAGATGTCGGCGAAAAGATTGACCGGCTGGAGGGCCGGCTTCATGCCATCGCCAGACTGAAAAGAAAATACGGGGCCACGATAGAGGAAATCCTTTCGTTCCGTGACCGGGCGCACGCAAGACTGCAGGCGCTGGATCATCACGAGGACCGGATGGCGGACCTGGAGGCGGAAATCTCGAAAATCCGTTCCGAGGCTCAGACCGCCGCTGCGGAGATTTCATCTGTCCGGGCTGCCACAGCCCGCAAAATCGAGCGTCAGGTCAAAGCAACGCTGGCGTATCTGGACATGCCCAATGTGCAGTTTCAGATCCGGCAGCAGCGCCTGGAGAGCCTTGGCGCAAACGGCCTCGACGACGTGGAGTTCATGCTGGCGGCCAACCCCGGCCAGGATCTTGCTCCGCTGGCCAGGAGTGCGTCGGGCGGGGAACTGGCCCGCGTGATGCTCTCCATCAAGAGCGTGTTCAATTCCGAGTCCGCCGTGGATGTTTCGGTTTTCGACGAAGTCGATACGGGAATCTCCGGAAAGACGGCCAGAAAAGTCGGACTGAAACTCAAACAGATTTCCTCGGGGTCCCAGGTCATCTGCGTGACCCATTCGGCTCAGATTGCTTCGCTGGCAGGACAGCATTTCCGGATTGCCAAGCAGACGGACGGAGAGCAGACCGAGGCGTATATGACCGAACTTGACCTCGATGAGAGAGTTGAGGAACTGGCCAGAATTCTGGGCGGACTGCACGTCACCGACGCCCAGAGGAAGGCCGCGCAGGATATGATGAACGAGGAAGAACCGTAGATGGCAGTGAAACACAACGGTAAGAAAAAAGAAATCAAAACCAATGCCATGCGGATGCTGGACGCAGCGAAAATCGGATATGAAGTGTATGAGTACGAAGTGGACGAAAACGATCTTTCGGGTTCTCACATTGCCGACAGTCTGGGGCTGGACCACCGGTTCGTGTTTAAAACCCTGGTCGCGAAGGGGGACCGGACCGGATACATCGTCTTTTGCATTCCTGTGGACGAGAAAATCGATCTCAAAAAGGCTGCCGCCGTCAGCGGCAACAAGTCGGTACAGATGGTTCCCGTCAAGGATCTTCTGCCTCTGACCGGGTACATCCGGGGCGGCTGTTCGCCCATCGGAATGAAGAAAAAATATCCCACCTATCTTGACCGCAGCGCTCTTGATTTTCCCAGGATTACGGTCAGTTCGGGGATGAGGGGAGCCCAGCTTCTGATTTCGGTCGATGCCCTGATGGCGTTCGTGGAAGCCGTTCCGGCCGGACTGACGTACGGGGGGCCGGATTGAAAACAACCCGATTTTGCCACTTGCGCAGTCAGAAAAAGTAGGGTATAATTATATGGTTAAACAAGGGTTCTGCCGGGCGGATGATCCGGCAGTTGGGAGAAAGTATGATTGAAACAAAGAAAAGAATTGCAAAGGCAATCTGGGAAAGACTGCATGCGTTCCGTTCCGAAGCCGCAGAGCAGCTGGACCCGGATCAGATAGCGCCGCTTCTGGAATATCCGCCGAGCAAGGAAATGGGAGATTTGGCTTTTCCGTGCTTCAAACTCTCCAAGACGTTTCGGTGCGCCCCGGTTCAGATTGCCGATGCGATTTCGCACGAGTTGGACTGTCCGTGCGTCAGCCGGGCGGAAAACGTCAACGGATATCTGAATCTGTATCTGTCGCCTGAATATCTGAAGAACCTGGTTCCCGATATTCTGGCACAAGGAGATCGGTACGGCCGGCTGGACGAAGGAAACGGCAAGGTCGCGGTCCTGGATTATTCTTCGCCGAATGTGGCCAAACCGTTCCACATCGGACATCTGGGAACGACCGTCATCGGGCATTCCCTGAAAAAGATTCATGAATTCGCCGGGTATTCCTGCGTAGGCATCAATTACCTGGGGGACTGGGGAACCCAGTTCGGCAAACTCATTCTGGCCTACCGCATGTGGGGCAGCCGGGAAGAGGTGGAAAAAGGCGGAATCGATACGCTGGTCGCCCTGTATGTGAGGATGAACAACGCCATTTCCGAAGAAGGAAAAGAAGCGGAGAAAAACGGAACCGTTCCGGATCCCAAGACTTCTCTTGCCGCGCTTTCCCGGGCTGAGTTCCACAAGATGGAAACCGGAGATGAGGACAATCTTGCCCTTTGGAAGTGGTTTGTCGAGATCAGTCTGAAGGAATATGAGAAAACCTACCGTCAGCTCGGCATCACGTTTGACAGTTACAAAGGCGAAAGCTTTTACACGGACAAGATGCCCGCGCAGATTGAAATCATGCGCCAAAAAGGTCTGCTCAAACTGGACCAGGGCGCGACCATCGTGGATCTGAGTGAATACAACATGCCGCCCTGCCTGATTCTGAAATCGGATGGGTCTACGCTCTATCCGACCCGGGATATAGCCGCGGCGGTATACAGAAAGAATACCTATCATTTTGATAAATGCATCTATGTGACGAGCAATCAGCAGTGCCAACATTTCGCCCAGTGGTTCAAGGTCATTGAACTGATGGGATACGACTGGTACGACCAGCTGGTGCATGTTCCTTACGGGACGGTCAGCATCGAAGGCACCAAACTGGCAACCCGTACCGGAAACGTGATTCTCCTGCGGGATCTGTTCGGACTGGCCATTGAAAAAGTCAAGGGCATCATGCAGGAGAAGAATCCGGACCTGGAAAACCGGGACGAAGTGGCCGAGGCGGTCGGCGTTGGCGCCATCGTCTTCTACTATCTGACCAACAACCGGATCAAGGACATCAACTTCAGCATGGAAGACGCCCTGAGCTTTGACGGCAACACCGGTCCTTACGTTCAGTATACCTACGCCAGAATGTGTTCGGTCCTGCGCCGGGCACAGGAAGAGAGAATGCAGGTGAAGATGGTCACACTGACCGATGAAAGCGAACTGGATCTGGTCAAGGTCCTGATCCGCTTCAGGGAAAAGGTGACGCAGGCCCTGCACGATTACGAGCCGTCGGTCATTGCCCGCTACGCCCTGGACGTTGCGTCGGCATTCAACCGTTTTTATCACGGATGCAAGATCATATCGGCCGAGAAGGAAGAGGTCCGCTCTTCCAGGCTCGCACTGGTCGAGGCGTCCAAAACCGTTCTGGGCAATGCGTTTGACCTGATTTGCCTGAAGAGAACCGAACGGGTTTAATGAAGAATAGTTTTAAAGGAGAAAGAAAATGTCCGGACATTCGAAATTCGCGAATATTAAACACAAGAAGGAAAAGAACGACAGCGCCAGAGCCAAGGTCTTCAGCCGAATCAGCAAGGAAATCGCCATCGCGGTCAAAGAAGGCGGATCGGGAGACCCGAACTCCAACTCCAAACTGCGCGACGTTATCGCGAAAGCCAAGGCGAACAACGTCCCGAACGACAACATTGAGCGCACCATCAAGAAGGCGGTCGGCGGAGCCGGGGAAAGCTATGAAGAAATCACCTATGAAGGATACGGACCGGGCGGCGTAGCCGTTATCGTGGAGACCACGACCGACAACCGTAACCGGACAGCCGGCAACGTGCGGTCCACTTTTTCCAAGTATCACGGCAATATGGGGACAACCGGCTCGGTTTCGTTTCTGTTCGAGGAAAAAGGACAGATTGTCATCAACGATCAGGAAGACGAGGAAATCGACGAGGATGAGCTCATGATGGCAGCTCTTGACGCGGGTGCCGCGGATTTTGCCGCCGAGGATCACATCTTTGAAATATACACCGAGACTTCGGATGTCATCGCGGTAGCGGATGCACTCAAAGGAGCGGGTTACAAGATTGATTCGGCCGACCGTGCGATGATTCCCACCACCTATGTCGCCATCGAGGACGAGGAGAATGCGAAATTTATGAACCTCCTCATTGAAAAACTCGAAGAGGATGACGACGTAATGAACGTCTGGACCAACTGGGAGAATCCTCCGGTTGAAGAAGAGGACTGATGCAAGACCCTTGGGGGCAGTGAGGAGCTGACCGATGTATAAAAAAAGACAAAGAAGCATCTGCGTCTTTCTGATCCTGCTGTTTGTGTTCTTGGCTCTGTGCGGAGTATTGTCCTCTTGCGGATCCGGAGCAAACGGGGAATTGGAAAGCGGGGACGAGCCGGGGGCGGAAGAGACATCCCGTCAGGGTTCCGGCATGCTGGATCCGGATGAAACGCGGCCTCAATACAACGAAAACGGTCTTCCGTTTACGATTCTTGCCCAGACGCCCGCATCACGCCTGACCAAAACAGATGACAGCACTTATCTTTTTTATACGGTAAACAACCGGTCGGCCGGGAGAATCTCCGGCCAGACCAAACAGAGGGTGACATCCCAGGCTTATCAGTCTTCCAAGGTGACGGCTATAGCCAATTTGGGCTATCGGTTCATCTGCTGGAATGACGGGTCAACCGAACCGGTCCGGCAGAAGGATACGACTTCTTCCGGTACGGATGCGGAATTCTTCGCCATCTTTGATTACGATTTCAAGGAATTGCCGGTTTTGCACATTGAGACCGAAACCGGCAAGGACGTGGAAAGCAAAACGACCTACATCGGCGGACATGTTTCGGTTTACAATACAAAGAGTTCCTTCCTAAGAAAAGGCCTTGAAATGCAGATCCGGGGACGGGGAAACAACACCTGGACCTACGAGAAAAAGTCCTATCGGATGAAACTGACTGAAAAGGACAAATTGCTGGGTCTTGGTAACGGAAAACACAAGACCTGGGTCCTTCTTGCCAATATGTGCGATCAGTCGCTGCTTCGCAATCAGACGGGTCTGTACCTTTCCAGGTCGCTTTCGGGACTGGATTTTGCACCCGATGCCTGCAGCGTGGAAGTTTATCTCAACGGCGAGTACCGGGGCGTGTATCTTCTGGCCGAGCAAATCCAGGTGGACGATGACAGGGTGAACGTCAGCGAAGAGGTGGAAAAAGGCGTCGACATCGGATATCTGGTCCAGATGTCGGTTTATTCGGACCCCAATGCGCAAGGGTACATCACCCCGGACGGTTGGGCCTATGAGGTCAAGAGCGACCTGTCTGCCAACGCTTCGGTGCGGGAATCGCAAAAAAAATACATCAAGGATTATCTCGAATCCTGCTGGGCCGCCATCAAGAGCGGAAACCGGGAGGAAATCGAAAAAAAGATTGACATTCGGTCGGCGGTGGATGCCTATATCGCCGAAGAAATTATGAAGAACCTGGACATGGGTTGGGACAGTTTTTACTTCCATAAAGATGTGGGAGGAAAACTGGTTTTCGGACCGATCTGGGATTTTGACCTGACGTTCGGCAACGGAAACGAAACCTGTCAGTATTATACCGATCTGTATTGCGCCATTTATCGTCAGGCATCTGACGGAAATACCAAACTTTCAAATTACTGGTTTTACGGTTTGATGACCTGTCCGTGGTTCCGCGACCTGGTATCCGAGCGTTACGCCGAGTGCAAGGAAACCGTTTTTGACGGACTGGACGATTACGTGCTGGAAAACGGGAAAGCCGGGTATGAAGCCTATTGCCGTAATTTTGACAAGTGGAAGATTTTCGGGCAGAGAATGAACCGGGAAACCGAGCTGATTACTTCTCTTAAAACATACAAAGAGCATTATACGTACTTGGCGGAATGGATCCGGAACCGGGTCGATTGGCTCGGTGAGTGTTATGAGTCCGAGGATTTCATCCAGGGGACCTTTATTCAATACGGATATATGATTTCCTCGCTTGTGCCGCCCATCCGTCCCGATTCGATAACCGTTGGAAACGAGCGGACCAAAACGGTCATGAAGGATCTGACCGGACTGAATTCCTGGATTGATTCCTATCAGGCGTCGACGGCGGGCATTGAGGGGGAAGAAATCGGTTGCGCTTACGATGGAAACGGGGGAACCAAATACTGTGCCTCCATCCCGGGCCTTCTGACCCTGAGAATTTTCTTTGACCGTCGCGTCACCCTTAAAGAATTGGTGTTCCTGACGGCCCCCGATACCGCCAAGTATCCCGATCGCAATCCGGGCGGAACCTGGACGGTTTACGGGACCAACGATGACAACGTAGGCAACCGGGAGTGGGTTGAACTGGGAACGATATCGGCTTCGGGTTGCATCGGTTCGGTCAATTCCGCCTATTATGCGGTTCCGACCGGTCTGAATGAGGCATATAAATATTACAAGATTGATATCCCTCACAACGGATTGATCCAGTTTGCGGAGATTCTGTGTTACGGAAATGAATAGGAGGTTGTATGAAAAAGGCATTGGCTTTTACGCTGGCTGTTCTGATGGTGCTGGCGCTGTTCGCTTCCTGCGGACAGAAGGACGATAAACCGGAAGGGCAAACCGATTCCGAGAAGCAGACTCAGGAACAGTCGACCGTCTTGGAAACAGAAACCAAGAAAGTGGAAATTGTTCCCACTGTAGTCAACGAGAAATATCCGGATCAGTCTTTTGACGTGCTTCATTGGTGGTTCGGAGAAGTCGGAGATTCATGGATCCCCTGGGAGGAAGTGCACGTGACCGATATGACGGGCGACACCATGGGAGACCTGATTTATTACCGGTCGAGTTATGTGACGGATCACTTTAAGACCGAGATGTCCGTTACGTATGAAAACGCGGAGAACTTGGGAAATCTGGTCAAGACTCTGGTCAACGGGGGAAGCAAAGAATACGATTTGGTCATTCAGCGCGGCGTCCGTTTGGGCAAGATTTATATGGATGATTTGTTTACCGATCTGAACGAGATTCCTTCCGTTGATTTTACCTATCCCTGGTGGAGCACCGATGCCGTGACTTCCATGGCCTGGGGCAAGCAGAATTTCTTTGCCGTTTCGGATATGCTGTATCTGGATAAAGGCGCCTCCGCCTGCGTGTATTACAACGCGGAAATTGCGGAAAACCATTCGGATGCCATTCCGGATTTGTATAAACTGGTAAACGACCGGGAATGGACCATGGAACGGATGCTGGAATACATGGAAGTCGCCGCCGTGGATCAGAACGATGACGCCAAATTTGACGGAGATGAGGATCTGGTCGGCCTGGCGGTCGGCGACGATCCGGTTCACTTCCTGTACAACGGCGCGGGTCTCAAGTTTATGTCGACGGATTCCGCAGGCTATTATGAATTCCTGTTCAATTCTCCCGAATCGATTGAGACCATGACGTCCATCTTTGATGATTTCATGTATTCGCCCTATTTACGCAACACGTATCTGACACCGGCGACGGTTTCGTTCTTCAAAAACAATCAGGCATTGTTTGCCATGGGAACGGTGAAGTCTGCCATCGGTTACCGCGAAATGCTTTCTCCCTACGGCATCTTGCCGGTCCCTATGTTCGACAAGAGCCAGAACCGGTATTATTCGGAAGTGTCTCCCCACCACGATTCTTGGATGTTCGTTCTGAATACGGTTACGGATTTGGATTATCTGGGTGATATCTTGGAAACTCTGAATTATTATTCCTATTACAATGTATACAATACGTTTTATGAAGTGGTGGTAGAGGGAAGAGGAACCCGGGATCAGCAGTCCAGAGATATGCTGAAAATCGTGTTCAACAACCGGATTTATGATCCGGGTCTGATCTACGATATTTCAGGTTTTCCGACCATCGTTTTGCGCTATACCAAGACAGGACTTTCCAATTTTGCCCATCTGTATGGGGAATACGAAGGAAAACTGGAAGAAGACATCGAAAAGATTAACATCAAGATTGACAACAGTTTACATTCCTGATTCAATCAGACTGAAATAGATTCATACTGTATTTAAGAAAGGAGTACAAAGAATGAAACGTTTTATGTTGCTGCTTTTGGTTCTGAGTCTGTTGCTTTCGGTGCTTGTTGCATGCGGAGCAAAGAACAACGACAGCGAGACCAAAGCGGGCAATGAAGAAAATCAGAGCGGCACAAACGAAACCGCAACGGAAACAGAGGCGAAAGAAACGAGAATTCCTTCCAGTCTCCCTTCCGATCTGGATTTTTCCAAGGACCCAGACCACACTTTTTCTGTTTGTCACTGGTCGGTTACCGGTGAAGTGGGAGAAAGCTGGATTCCGTGGGAGGAAGTCTATGTGTCCGAATATACGGGAGACCTGATGGACAATCTCGTATACGACCGTGACAGTGCCGTCTCGGAACGTCTTGGCGTTGATTTTGAGACCACTTATCTGTATATCTCCGATCTGAATGAACAGGTGAAGAAGATGGTCAGCGGCGGGTATGATGAGTATGACATGATGATCCAGAGAGGCGTTCAGCTCAACAAGATTGCCTTTTCGGATTATTTCCTGAATCTCAATGAACTGCCTTACATCGATTTGCAAAAGCCCTGGTGGAACCAGGATTCCCTGAACTCTTTGGTTCTGGGTGAAAAGTATCAGTTCGCTGCATCCGACATTCTGGTCCTGGACAAGTCTGCAACGGCCTGCATGTATTACAACGCGGCCGTAGCGGAAGACAATGGCGGTGTCGGCAATATGTACGAACTGGCCAAAAACAAGCAGTGGACCATTGAAGAAATGGTAAAGAGAATGGAACTCGTCGCGACCGACCTGGACAATGACGGTACGACCAATTCCGTGGGAGATCTTGTCGGCTTCTGGGGCGGAGACGATCCGATTCATCTGCTTTTCAACGGAGCAGGCCATTACTTTATGATCAACAATCCGGCGACCGGCTATATGGAATATACTTTCGGCGAACCGGATGCTATTTCTGATATGGTCGATATTTTTGAAGACGTTATGTATAACCCGACCTACATCAATACTTCCTTTTTGTCGAAAGAACAGAGAGAGGACGATATGTTCGAAAAAGACATGGCGCTGTTCGCTATGACGCGTGTCAAGTCTGCTACCTTGTATCGTTCCATGAAATCTGCATACGGAATTCTTCCGATTCCGATGTTTGATGAATACCAGGAACGTTATTATCACGAGGTATCTCCGCATCATGATTCTTTGCTCTTTGTTCCGTCTTCCGTTCTCAATGAGGAAATGGCCGGTGCGGTGATTGAAGAGTTATCCCGTGAATCCTATTACACCGTGATTCCGAATTTTTACGATGTAGTCATCGAAGGCAAGGGAACCCGGGACGAACAATCCAAGGAAATGCTGAAAATCATCTTCGAGACACGTGTTTACGATCCGGGTCTGGTTTTTGATATGGCAGACTTTGGAACCATTGTTCTTCGCTGGACGGCAAAGGGAACCTCCGATATGGCACATCTGTATGAAGAATACGAGGATCGAATCGATACCGATCTTAGAAAGATGAACGAGAAAATCGATTCTTTGAACGGATATTGATTCAAAACCACTCCTTCAGGGGCTGCTGATGCAGCCCCTTTTTCGGTTTGTATCGCAGAAAACACCCGGTGTCCGTATGGAGGAACACCGGGTGTTTTCGGGATTGGATTAAGAACCGGAGACGGAAAAACGGTCGGACAGATCGATTTCTTTTCCCAGCACGAAGGAAAAGATGGAGACTGTATCCGGCTTTTTTCCGAAAATGTCTTCAATGGCTTTCCGGTAAATCCGGAGCTGCTGCCCGTGTTCGGCGAAGAGCTTGTCGGACAATTCTGCATCGTTCAGGGACATGTCCAGTCGGTCGGTTTTGTAATCCACCAGATGCATCTGTCCGTCTTCACTGAAATAGAGCAGGTCGATGGAGCCCCGGACCTGAATGGTGTTGCCCGCCAGTTTTTTCTTGAATTCCGGACGGGAAGTGAAAGACGACAGGTCCGCGAAGGTGTTGAATTCATATTCGCGATATACGCTTGGACTTTTCAGCAGCTTTTGCAAAAGAATGCTGCGCCGGAAGTTTTCGAGGAATTTCAGATTCATCATCTGCCTTGCTTTTTCTCCCAGATACCCCTTTGAAACCATTTCGTCCAGAATGGTTTCTGCGCCCTGGCTGTATAAAGCCTTGTATGGTACGAACTGCATGAATGTATGGGTAGCAGTTCCGATTTCGGCCGGCGTTGGTTTCTTGCGTTCATTGAGCAATGCTTCAAAGGATTCCGGGTTGCGGTCGATGATTTCCAACCGGTTTTGGAATAATTCCCCGAGTTTCTCCTGATTCAGGGGAGAGGAGTCGTTTTCCAATATGGTGTCCAGGAAATTGTCTTTTGCTTTCGAAGCGGCGATTTTGCTGGGGATGTTCCGCAAGGCGTCATTTTTATACGGGCGCGAGAAATAGGTCTGAATGGTTATTTCAAAATCTTCCTTTGTTTTTTTCGCATTCCCGGCTGCCGGGTCTTGCTCTTCGGTTGACTTGGGTAAGGAAATCGGTTCTTCGGGTGCAATGCTTTCCGAATCCGGATTTTCTTCAATCCTGAAGCAGTCCCGGCTGCCCGGTGCATGACTAATGGCGTTGAAAAGCCAGTCCAGATAGGATTGTGCCCGGAAGATAAAGTACGGGTCGGGACCCAATACGGATTGAACGTCAGGCGGATTATTCTCCTTTTTCACAGAGGGGAAAAGACTGACCAGATACAGGCGCTCTTTGGCGCGGGTCAGCGCCACATACAGCAGCCGCATTTCTTCTTGCCGGTCAAGAACAGCCTGACGGTCCAGAACCGTAGCGAAGTGAAATCCTTTGGTCTTGGCATTGGTGCTCTCGTGATAAAGCGACAGCGCCGGTCCGGCTACCCGCGAGAAAAAAGCCGGATACTTTTGGTTCTTACTGATGAAGGAAAAGGTCTTTTTCAGATTGATGACAAACACGACAGGAAATTCAAGCCCTTTTGCCTTATGGATGTTCATGACGGTCAGCGCATCTTCCGCTTTTTCGGCAGACGGCTTGATGGATTCGATGGTGCGCTTGAGTGCCGGAATGAAACTGTAAAGAGTGGTATATCCGGAACTCTGCATGGAAAAGGCACGGTCGGTTGTGAACAGCAGACAGGGGTCGGAGGCAAGGTGAATGAGTTCGGGGCGCCTTGTCAGTTCGCGCAGGATTTCGTCGGCGGAATGGGATGCCGCAAAATGCCGGAGCGACGAGATGGAGGCAAGGACATCCGAGCATTTTTTGACCAGCCTGTCCGAAACATCCGTTCGATCAGGCAGATCCGCAACCGAGAATTGCATCATGTCGTCGTACAGGGAATAGGCTGTTTTCGTTTTTTCGTGGATAAAGAGCAATTCATCCGGCGAAAAACCGGTATGCGGATCCAGAAGCCATTCCGACAGGGCCGTGTCGTTGTGCGGGTTGTTGATGACGTCCAGCAGGTTCAGAATGTATTTCATGGAAGGACTGCTTTTCAGAAAAGAACCGTCTTCCGCGACCGGAAATTTCATTTTGCTCAGATAGAGCCGGCAGGCCGCCGCTTCTTCTACTGTGCGGGTCAGGATAGCGATGTCGGACAGAGCGTAACGACCCTTTTGATGCAGGGAACGGATTTTGGCCGCAATGAAGTTCATTTCCGCCGTTCCGGGGGTATCGCTGTTCTCCTCGCTGTCCTCTTCGCTGTCCGACTGATTTGGGTTGGTTGGTTCAGAATCAGGCTCGGTTTCACCCGGAGTCTGCTCCCCGTTTCTTTTTCCGCTTTTCTTTTCAAACAGATACAGGGTTACGGGCGTGGATTCCGCTTCGTCGTGCTTGCCGGGCTGGAGGTCGTCTTCGTCCTGATAACCGATGGAATCTCCGCAGGCCCTCAGGATGTGTCCGCAGACCAGGTTGGTGAAATGGATGATGGGAAGACTGCAGCGGAAGTTCCTGGACATGAACAGGCAATTTACGGTTTCATTGTATCTCTTTCCTCCGTTTCGATAGGAAGAAAAAATGCCAGGTTCCGCGCCGCGGAATCCGTAAATGCTCTGTTTCATGTCGCCGACCATGAATCGGTTGTCGCGACTGATCAGACGGAAGATTTCATCCTGAATCGGGGAAAGATCCTGATATTCATCCACACAGATTTCGTCGAAGCGCTCTCTCCAACTTCCGGCGATTTCCGGGTTTTCTTTCAGAAGCTTCAGGGCAAAATGGGTGATGTCTGCGAAACTGCAGATTCCGTTTCGGATTTTTTCTTCCATGCAGGTCCGGTCAAACTCGGAGAGCAATTCGTAAAGCAGACTGCAGCAGCGTGCGTTGCTTGACAGTTCATTCCGGTAGTCCTCCGGACTGAAATTTTCCATCCGGTCCAGCTCGTTCTCCAGTTCCGTCTTGAACTGATCGCGGAGGTTTTTGATAGACACAGGCAGATGGTGGTCCCACCTCCTGAATGAGACCTCTTCCAGTTTCTCGGTCCATTTGTCCGGGCCTTCCGTTTCAAACGAATGGGTAAGACCGGCGATGATCGAGCGGAATTCTTCCAGAAGCTCATCAAGTTTGGCAGTCTTTTTTTGGTCAAGAGCTGTTTTGTCCGCTTCAGCTTCCAGGACGTCAAGCCGGTTCGAATAGGCGCGGAACATCTTCAGCATCTTTTCGCGATAGAACAGCAAATCCTGCGTCCGGGTGATATCGGAGGCTTCCGATTCGGCTTTCAATTGTTCGGCATCCCGCTTCAGACGTTCGATTCCTTCGGAAAACTGATCGTAATACGAACGGGTGGAAATCAGGGTCGGAATCAGTTCGGATTCGTCCCGGCCTTCCAGCAGGACGTTCATCAGGTCGGAGAAGGGGTTGTCCAGAATGCCTAAAAACAAAGGATCGCTTCCGTCGGATGTCCCGTATTTGCGGTACATGCTCTCAATGGCGGATTTCATATGCTTTTCCTGTAAAAGGAGCAGTTCGGCCTCATCCGCAATGCGGAATTTCGGATTCATTCCGAGTTTTTCAAAATTTGCCCGCACGATATCGAGATGAAAAGAGTCTATGGTGCAGATGTGTGCGCTGCCTAAAAGCAGAATTTGCTTATGTAAATTGGAGTCTTTCGGGTTTTTTACCAACTCGTCCGAAAGTGCGTCACGGATCCGGTCTTTCAGAACGGCTGCGGCAGCGACGGTAAAGGTTGTGATGAGAAAGCGGTTAATCTGGTATTTCTTCTTTTCCGGGTTGTTGCCGGAAAGGAGACGGATGACTCGTTCGGTCAGCGTGTCGGTTTTACCTGAGCCTGCGGCTGCGCTGATCAGGACGTTGGTTCCGTGCGCTGCAATGGCGGCTTCCTGTTCTGCGGAAAAGGCATGTCTGATTCTGGCCATAGTGTCAGTTCTCCTTTCTATACATTGATTTCGGGCACCGCTTTTTCAGCAGACAGTAGTTGCATGCATTTTTGCTTGGAGTCCGGTTCCGCTCACCGCTCTGAATTCTGTCGCCGATGGAGCGAAGAGTGTCATGAAGGGTATCCCGGATTTGTTCCATCTCATCCAGACTTTTCTTGTTTTTGATGTTCAATACGCCTTTTTTGACGGATGCATCCGGGAGGAACTGAGCCTGATAATCCGAACGGAATGCTTTGATGACGTCCGGATGATCCAGCAGAAGGCCCGAACGGACGATGGACCCGTTTTTTTCAGAATAGAGGAAATTGGCACCGGCCGGTACGGTCGGCATTCCTTTGAAAAACGGGGCATTTTGCTGCTCGCACAAGGTGAAAAGATACAGCAGAAGCTGCGTGTCCTTTCCGGTTTCGACGTCTTTGAGGCTGAAGGGATGACGGCCTGTCTTATAATCGACAATCCGGATGTATTGCGCGTCCGAACGATCCCAGACATCAATCCGGTCTGCTGTGCCCCGGACAATCAGCTGGGAATGGTCGGAAAGTTCAATCGGAATAAAGGCGGGCTCATCTTTTCGCCCGAACCCGAATTTGGCTTCAAAATAGGTCGGAATGAAATCGGACTTGGACAGTTCTTCAAAAATGCTGTCCAAAAACAGAAGGGATTGATTGCGAAGACGGGCATAACTGTGAAGCAGCATAGAGTCCTCGTGTGGATCCATCATCCGGCTTTCATACCGGGAAAAGATTCCGGCAATGGCACGGTCTGCGGCAAGCCGGATTTCTTCCTTGGAAGGCGTCGGGTTGACAGACGGGTGGTCTGAATAGAATTCTTTCAATACCTGCTCCAGAATGGAGTGGACGAATGTGCCCGAGCCGCTGAAACTCAAATCTGCGCTTGTTTCTTCGTTCAGACCCAACTGATAACTTGCGAAGAAGCTGAAAGGGCAGTTAACGTATTGTGAAATCTTGGAGTTGGAAAGGAGCAGGGTTTGCCGGCGTGTTTGCTCTCGGAACGTGGAGGCGTCCGCGACCGGCAGTTTCGGGGGCTGTATATGCTGGGGAATGTCTTTGCCGTGAATGGTGCGGGGAGTGTTTTTCTGAAGGAGGAAAAGAAGACGGGTAAAAGCATTGGACGGACTTTTTGCTTTTCCGTCAGAGGTTTGCAGGGCTCTTGAGGCAAAGAGCTTTTCCGTCGGTTTGCTGACGGCTCTGTACAAATAAAACAGCTCGCCGCTCAGGCGGTTCTCCTCCTTGGTCAGCAGGTGGATTCCGCCTTTTTCCATTTGCTGTTTTTCCGCTTCGGAAAAGAGTCCCTGTTCGGAGATGGTTTGAGGAAATTCTCCGTCGTTGAGCCCCAAAAGGAACATTGCTTTGATGTTCTCCACACGAAGCAGAGGTGCTGAGCCGATGATCACGCAGTCGTTTACTTCGGGAACCGAGCCGATGTCCGTATGAATCAGCATCAGACGCAGAATTTTCCTGAAATCGGCCGGTGTTATATTCTGTATATCCAGAACCCGGTCGTTTTTTTCCAGCTCGGACAGGGTAATCAGAATTCCGAGCAGTTCCTCATAGGAGCGGATGGTTTCTTCGGCCTGGCGTTCGTGATGTTCCTCGAGTTCCTGCAACGCCGTTTTCTTCAAAGCACCCCGAATATCGATTTCCTGCAGATACTGATACAAAGCACCGGAAAAATCGGCCAGTCGGGTGGCGGAATTCATGCGGGTGCTCATCTTTACCAGCGGAGGAATCAGTTTTTCACGCACACGGTTTGCCACATTCAGGATGTGCTCGCCTCTTGTGCCCGGTTCGTCTCCGGTCATTCCTTTGGGGTTCATGCTCCAGGGAGTCTGTGTTTCGGTGAATTTCCGACCTGAGATTCTCCATGTTTCGCAATAGGAGGAAAAGAGATCCATATCGTCTTCGCTTACGCCGCAAAGACCGGTTTTGCCCAGGTTGACGACATCTTCCAAAGGGTAATTGTTTGAAATGGCGGAAAGCGCGCAAAGGACGGCCCTGGAAATCGGTTTGGTCGAAAGGTCGGTCCTTTGGGAAATGAAGAATGGGATGTTGTATTTGTCAAAGACCAGTTTGATGATCCCGGCGTATGTTTCGGTGTTTCGTACGGTTATGGCAATGTCCTTGAAACTGTAATCGGCTGTGTTGATCAGATTCAGGATTTCCAGTGCCGCATTTTCACATTCCGTGAAACTGTTATCGCATTCGAACAGTCTGACGGCCTCTTCCGGCTGAGTACGGCATTGTTCAATATGTAAATCATAGCTCCAGATATGGTCACGCAAAAAGGTGAGGCAGTCGTTCCGGTCCTGGTTTTTGCTCTGAGAAGACGCAATCCTGAAATCGGTATGAATATAGAATTTAAGAACGGATACAATCCGTTTGGATTCAAGGAATTGAGGCAGGGAACTGTCAAGACGGTCCAGGCAGAGTGTAATCCATACGTTGTCTGCCTGGTTGTGGATGGTTTGAATCAGCTTGAACTGAGCGTCTGTAAAGCCGGTAAAGGAATCGAAATAAACGTCCGTGTCGCGAAAGAATCCGGTCTGAGCCACATAGTCAGCCGCCCGCAAATCCCGGTCCAGAATCATATTCCCGCAAAGAGCTTCCAGTTTTCCTTCGTAGGATGAACGGATGGCCTTCAGATCGAGGATCTTGGAGCGAAGCGGGGAGGCGACGGGAAGAGTGTCAGAAAAGGATTGAAGGGCATCCGGAGAAATGCCGGCTGAGGTCAGTTCGCTCAATTCATCAAAGAAGATTCCGGTCAGATCCGCATTGTCCAGTTTTCCGTACGCTTTCAGATGGGAGGAATAGGCGCGGATGCTGTCCCACATCAAGAGATTGCAAATGCTCTTTTCAGGCAGCACAAAAGCTCCGCCGCCGCATCGGTCCTCCAATTCGGACGAAAGACGGGAAAAAGTCCTTACGTGTATGAATTGGCGCGCCTGGGAAGGCAGAGAAGAATAAATGTATTGTTCTGTTATGAATGCCTGTTGCTCCGGGACAATCAGATAGGCTGTTTTCTGTTCCTGATTGTGCTTTTTCAGTTCTTCCAGAATCGAACTGGTTTTTCCGCTTCCGGGCGGTCCGTAAAGAATGGTAAACAATTCCGCGTCCTTTCTTTTGAATCTGTTAACATAAATTATGCAAATCCAGCATAGTCATGTTAAGATATCCAATTATTCGTTTGAGTCTTTGTCGGATGATGCAGGGGTGTTTTGTGCCTCCTGAAATAAGGCAATGTTCCGTTCGGGCACTTTCTTTCCGCGCCAGGAAAAAGCACGTCGCGAGAACTGTTCCTCGTCCAGTGAATCCAGCGTTTCCTTTGTAAGATTTGCAATTCTGTTTTCCCTGAAAAAGGGAATCCGGGAAGTTTGTACATCCCGGTTGAGAGGGCATGCGAGTTGGCATATGTCACACCCCCAAAGAGAGCCGGCCGCTATCAGGCGCGCTTCCTCCAGCGGGGAAAGATCTCCTTTCTTCTGTGAGAGGGCCGAAAGGCAGGCTGACATATCCCCTCCGGCGGGGCAGGCATGCTGACACGCGTCGCAACCCGTGCAGGTAGGAACTTCGGTACTGGAAAGAGCGGGGCAAGGCAGACTGGTAATGAATTCGCCCAGAAAGACAAAAGAGCCGTATTCTTTTGTGATGAGCAAGTGGTTCTTTCCCACAACGCCTATCCCCGAAAGGGCAGTTGCATGTACTTCGGCAATCGGAGAATGATCTGCAAATCCTTTGACGGCAACACCCGGGAAATCGGTTCGAATGAAGGATTCGGTTTTTTCGAAAAGGGCAGCAAAGAAGCGATGATAATCCTCGCTGACTGCGTAAAGGGAGATGTTTCTGGCTATTTCTTCGTTTTCACAGGAGTCGGGCCGATAGGGAACGGCAATCGGAATCACACTGCCTTCCCGGGAAAGGTTGTTTTTGTCAAGCAGGTATTCTTTGAGCAGGATGCAGTCCTTTATGGGGACCGGATGCCCGACCAGGATTCCTTGCCGGCCCAGAATGGCTCTCAGATATTGTTCAAGCTGCAGACTTGATGTAGTTTCCATGGTTGTGCTCACCTTGCTGTTCTTTCTTTTCTCTGTAATAATTATATCATAAACCTTTTTCTATCTCTATATTTCAAAATGCTTTTTTGCCTTACCTTTGAATGAGACGGACAAGACATCCGGCGATGCCGACATTTGCAAAATGCGCTTGTCCTTATGGGACAGCAACGGATTTGCGTCCTTGTGTTTCTTTGATGGCCGAAGGCCTTGTCCGGAAGAATGAAATACAGTTTGGTTATAAAGCGGAAAAGCGGCTGATCCGGGAAGAACCAGCCGCTATTTTGCGGAGTGTTACGCTTTTTTGAAACAAGGTTCAGTTGGCAGCTTTTCCGGTTATTTTGGCCATCATATACAGCATCCAGTTGGCATGTTCCTGGTTGGCGTTGTCGCTGTAGGTGTTGTTCAGTCGCCAAACTTCCGGATAGGTCTGATCGGAGCGCTTTTCGATAAAGGAAATCATCTTGTTCAGACGTTCGGTGTTTCCGGTCTTCCACAGGTAGTATATTTCCCAGGCCAGACCTTTTCCGATGACGTGATTTCCCTTGTAGACGGCTCGGTCGTTTTCATCCAGTTTGACGACTACGGGGAGCATGGGGTAGGAATCGTACAGTTCCGCTCCGATGGAAAGATAGGCCTGATAGGTATTGGCCATGATTTCGTCGTTCACGGCATACCATTCACAGGCAATGGGGGCCAGATTGACGAAGGAGAATCCCTTGTAGAGTTTGCCTCCTTCGTCGATGGCAATCATTTCGGCGTAAATGGTCTTGCCGTCAATCTGACAGGTCAGGTTTTTGTGAATCCCGGCAGCCAGACGGTCCGCATAGCGGGAATAGGTGGCTTCATCCGAGTGCTTTCCCATTTTGGATGCAAGAAGGCTCATTTTGTGCAGCGCCTCAGAGGCAAAGCAGTTGGTAATCAGGTCGTAGGATTCCCAATACCGGCCGTCCCGGCTGTGTTCATAACTCGGATTGCGCAGCAGATCGTTTTCATGCAAATAGGATTCATGATCCAGGACAAAATAGACGGCGAACATATCCATCAGGGGGTAGAGCTGAGCAATCAGATCCGAATAATCGTCATAATACGAAAGGGCGAACATGGCAAATGCGTTGACCAGCATATAGTTGCCGTCAACCTGAATTTTATCGGACAGAGGTTTGATCTGGCAGACCGACGCGACATAGGAAAGATGGGATTCATCCCGACCGTACCAGATGGTGCTTCCTTCCTGAGTGGGATTGACTTCAATGCTGTATTGCGCGTTTTTGCCCAATGGGAACAATGGCAGGCGGAATACGACCGAAACCGGTGTAGGCTCGTTCACTTTCAGACTTGTAAGCGGAAGAGTCCGGGTGTCGACGACTTGGCCGTCGCACATCAGGGTGACATCAAAAGCGTCATCCTCCTTTGGGGCCTTTGCGGCACCCATATACAGGGTGACGTCCGAAAGATAGTAATTCTGTTTGACTTCTTCCAGAACGGTGGAAGCTTTTCCTGTTGCTTTGTAGGACAAATCGGAAGCGCCGGGCAGGCTTTCTTCACTGCCGGGGATGGAGGTGAAGACCGAAAAACCAATGGTGTTCCGGGTTGTGACCCAGCCGTTGTATGCCGGTTTATCGTAATTGTAGGAAGGAGAATAATCGGAGTTGTCCTTTCCGAAAGCGATGGTGTTCGAAGCGTCTTCATCTGCATAAACAGTGAACACGTACGTTTGCCCCTTATTGACCTCAACCGGAGAATCAAAGTCGAACACGAAATATTCCTTGGCTGCTTTGGTGATGGGCAGGGTAACGCTTCCGAGAGAATCATCGCCTTTGTCTGTTCCGAGCATCAGGACCAGATTGCCGCCCTCGTTTCCGGTCTGAAGACAGACTTGAATTCTGGATACGGTATCGCCCGGCGCTTCGAAACTCTGTGCGCACATATTGGAAGGATGGTTGATTTTATACAGGGCGGTTTGTGTCTCGGTAAAGGAAACGATGTCGCTTTTCAGGTCCTTTCCACGGTAGTCCGCCGTTTCCTGCCCGTCGACCGGATTCATAATGTGGATGGCATGCTCGGCGCCGATTGCGATATGCGTGCCGGCAATGAATCGGAGAATATCGGCTGCTGCCTCGGCATCCCCGTTGATGACGTGGGACATGACCTGAATGGACGCGTCCCGTACGAACATGCCGCTGTAGGCGCCGTTGATTGAAGTGGGGGCATAACCGTTTTGCAATAGGCGTCCGGTCATGGTGTCATATGTGTTTTTGTACAATGTTTCTCCCGTTTCGCTCAGTTTCAGATAGGGCTGAGTCTCAACGGCAGTTTCGCTTTCCTTGGTGGTTTCGTTTTTCATGGATTCGGTTTCACTTTCAGCAGAGGATGAAGGCGGGATGGTCTCGGTGTCCGGCGCAGTTTTGCCGCAGGAAGACAAAAGCATGGCGCAGATCAGAAGACAACTGAGAAAACAGAAGAATACTTTTTTGGTCATAATTTCTTTGGCAAAGCCAATCTCCTTCCGATTTAAACACGGTTTGTGTTCTTATTTGTATTCTATAACTTGGGTCAGAATCTGTCAAGTGATAATGGTCACAGAGGACATGGATTGTTCGCTTTTTATTCAAATTCTTTCATCCAGTTTTCACATTGGGGGCGTATAATGGAAAACAGAATAAAAAAGGAGGGACTCCAATATGTCAAACCAGACTTCAGATGAAGAAAAGAATGAACAGTTTGAGAATGAGACGGATGAAAAGAACGAGTTTGACCAGGGCATCCGCTATACAACGGATGAGGGCGGTCAGGGAATGTGGTATGAACCGAACCAGCCTCCGGTAAAAAAGAAGAAAAAACCGTCTTCTGCCGTCAAAACCGTATGGATTGTATCCGTGGCGGTCATCCTGCTCGTTGCCATCATCGCAACCGTGGCTGTAAATCTGTTTTCCCGCGCTTTTCACCAATATCTGAATGCGATTTTATCTTCGAACAGAAAGGAAGAAAGACAGTCCGATGATACCGGCTTGAATGGAACCAAAGTGAATATCGGCGAAAAGCTGGGCGATATTTCGGTGGAAAAGACCGAACCGCTTGAAACCGTCAGCCAGGCAACCGGTTCGGCCGGAGATAATGCGCTCGGTTCCTATGCGGAAGTGGTGGCTTTAGTCAAGGATTCCGTGGTCGAAATATCCGTTACGGCGACCGCAACCAGTTCATGGGGCATTCCGTATGTGACCAGCGGCGCCGGGAGCGGAGTCATCATCAGTTCCGACGGGTACATCGTGACCAACTACCATGTCATTGAAGGCGCGGAGACCATCTACGTCACCCTGACGGACGGGACGAAATACAGCGCCGTCATCAAGGGTATGGCCGAATCGAACGATCTGGCGCTGATTCAGATTGAACCGACCCGTGAACTTACGGTGGCAACCCTGGGCTGCTCAGCCGATCTGGTCCTTGGAGAGGAAGTCCTGGCAATCGGGAACCCGCTGGGTTCTTTGGGCGGAACCGTAACCAACGGAATTATCAGTTCGACCGCAAGGAGTGTTTCGGTGGACAACAAAATCCTGAAGCTTCTCCAGACCAATGCGGCGATTAACCCGGGCAACTCGGGCGGCGGTCTGTTCAACATGGCGGGTCAGCTGATCGGCATCGTCAATGCGAAATACACTTCTGAGGAAGTGGAGGGCATCGGATTTGCCATTCCTTCGGATACAGTTTATGACGTCATATGCGATCTGATGGAGTATGGATATGTAAGAGGCATTCCGGACGACGGGCTGGAGCTGATCGACGTGACCAGCCAGATTACCGCCTACCGCTATTTCAAATCGACCAACACGGGGGTTTATGTATACAACTCCACACTGAGTGAAGATCTCAAGCGGGGCGACCGTCTGGTTTCGGTCAACGGAACCGAAATCGGTTCGCTGGATGTATACAAACGGATTCTGATGAATTCAAAAATCGGCGATGAGCTGACTTTTGTCATTGACCGCTCCGGAAAGAAGGTTGAGGTGACTCTGACCGTTCAGGAATACGTTCCGGACTATGTGAAATCCAACTGAAACAGTGTCTGGAAAGGGCAGGAGGTGCGGTGAGCACGTCCTGCCCTGTGTTTGATTCTTGACAATCCGGGCAAAAAATGTCATAATCATAAAAGGAAAGGCAGGTGTCGTTATGTATCATCTGTTGGTTGTGGATGACGAAATCCGAATTCGTTCCCTGATACGAAAATATGCCGAATTTGAAGGGCACCAGGTGACCGAGGCGGCGGACGGAATGGAAGCCGTCCTGCTGTGCAGAAAGAATCAGTATGACCTGATTATCATGGATATTATGATGCCTGAACTGGACGGGTTTTCCGCTGCGCGCGAAATCCGCAAGGAGCACAATACACCGATCATTATGCTTTCGGCCAGGGGGGAAGAATACGACAAGATCAACGGGTTTGAAATCGGTGTGGACGATTATGTGGTCAAGCCCTTTTCTCCCAAGGAACTGATGCTGCGCATTGACGCCATTATGAAAAGGACCAGGTCCCAGTCAGGCGGGGAATTGCAGAAAGCGAAAAACCGGGTTTTGGTGTTTGACAACGGCGGCCTGAAGGTGGATCTTACGGCCCGAGCTGTCTATCTGGACAATGAAGCCGCAGTTTTGTCTCCCAAGGAATACGATTTGCTGTTTTACATGATTGACAATCAGAACATTGCTCTTTCCAGGGAAAAACTGCTCAGTGAAGTGTGGGGGTATGATTTTTACGGGGATGCCCGTACGCTGGACACGCACATCAAACTGCTCCGCAAATCCCTCGGAAAATACAGTTCACACATCGTAACGCTTCGGGGCGTGGGGTATCGGTTTGACTGAACGGAAAACAAAGAAAAAGAACAGAAAGCGCCCCGGAACAGAATGGGGGATTTCGGCCAAGACAGCCTTTGTCGTGGCCTTGTTTTGCCTGGTTGTCCTGCTGGCAGTCTTTGTCTTTCAGATTCTTTTGCTCGATGTCTTTTATGAAGGAAGCCGGATCCGGGAAGCGAAAAGCATGGACAGTCACATCCAGGAAGGATGGAACGAGGTCAATTTTACCGAATTGTTTCATGATTACGCAAACAAACACGATCTGAATGCCATTCTGTGTGAAGTGGAGAACGGGGTTACGTTTGTCCAAATGATCTCCTGGGTCAATACGGGAGTTCGGATTTACGGGATCAAAGGGGACGATTTCAACTACTATTACCAATGTGCCGTTCAGTCCAAAAACGGACTGTATATCGAAAAGCGGACCGAGAACGTGGAGGAAGAAATCGACATAAGGCTTCCGCCGAAAGAAGAACCTTATCAGTCGGAAGGTGAGACGGCTCCCAGATGGGAAGAACAAGTCATGCCGTTCTTTTCCAGAAAGACCGAACGAAGCGCCGTCTATGTGCACGTGTTTGACAAAGGCGGCAAGACCTATATGCTGATTCTGAACATCAGACTGAATCCGGTGGACGCGACAAGACGGACGCTTTTGCAGCAGTTGGGTTTTGTCTTCGCGTTTATTCTGGCCGTCGGTACGCTTGTGGCGGTGTTCCTGTCCCGATACATTTCCGAACCGATCGTCAAAATGAATCAGGCGGCTAAAGAGCTGGCGCGCGGCCGGTACGACGCGGACTTTACCGGGAAAGGGTACAGGGAAGTCCGGGAACTCGGAAACTCCCTGACTTATGCGTCCCAGGAACTGTCCAAAATCGACGGGCTTCAGAAAGAACTGATTGCCAACATCTCCCACGATTTGCGCACGCCCATCACCATGATCAAGGGATATGCCGAAGTCATCCGGGATCTGCCGGGCGAGAACACGCCCGAGAACATGCAGGTCATCATCGACGAAGCAACGCACATGTCCGAACTTGTGAACGATCTTCTGGACCTTTCCCGCCTCCAAAACGGTACGAGGGAACCGGTCGTGGAGCGGTTCAACCTGACGGGAGAGATCCGGAGCATGACGCAGCGCTATATCAAGTTCCTGGAACAGCAGAAATATGTGCTGTCTTTTGAATACGACAGGGATGCGTACGTCGTTGCGGACCGGGTGATGATTATGCAGGTGGTATACAATCTTCTCAACAACGCCTTCAATTATACGGGCGAAGATAAAACGATTACCATCCGGCAGACAATCCGGGGGGATCTGGTGCGGATTATGGTGACCGACACAGGAGACGGAATCGGGCCCGAACAGATTCCGCTGATCTGGGACCGGTATTACAAAGTGGACCGCGTGCACCGCCGGGCGATGGTCGGAACGGGACTGGGTCTGTCGATTGTCAAAGAAATCCTTCAGGCACACAGCGCCGGTTTCGGTGTCGAAAGCAAAGTGGGACAGGGTTCCACATTCTGGTTTGAATTGAAACAGGATGGAGAAGGGCAAAAGGACGAATGAGCCGTGGACGGATTTGATTGACTTTCCGTTCAAACAGAGTATAATGATAACGATTTTCGTGGGAAGAAATGCCTCCCTTTGGATGACGTAAAGGAGTAGACCGATGGCAAAAAAACCTTTTTCACCCTTGATTGTGGTCGTTCTGGTTGTGAGCACTCTGGTGTTCGCTTTCAGTCTGACGATGATAATCCGTTCGGTTGTTGCCAATCATCAGGCACAAAAGGGTTACAATCAGGTGCAATCGGACGTGGAATCCATTCTGAACAGCGGGGAAACGGAGACCAAAAAGGTCATCTGGCAAAGAGGGCAGGACGAAACATCTGCCGGCGTAAAGGAAACCGAACCCAAGGGTGAATCAACCGCGTCCGCGGAAACGGATCGGCAGACCGAGACGTCGGGTCCGCAGACCGAATCCCAGACCGAAAAGGAATCGGATACGGCAGCGGTTGAACCGGTAGAAACACAGAGGGAAACCGAAAAGGAAACCGCCGTCGAAACAGAACCGCCGGTTGAGACCGAGAAACAGACCGAACGGCCCGCTGAAACCGAAAAAGCAACCGAGACCGAGAAGCAGACCGAAAAAGAAACCGAAAAGCAGACAGAAAAACAAACAGAAAAGCAAACCGAGAAACAGACAGAAAAGCAAACCGAACCTCCGATTGAACATTCGCAGGAATTTCTGAGTATGCGGGAAATGCTGCTGTCTCTGAAAAAACAGAATCCGGATGTCTGGGCCTATGTGTATTGCGAAATCCGCATTCCCAACCAGACCAATCCGTATGTAATCAGCTATCCGGTGATGCGAGCGGAAGACAATGATTTTTATCTGTACCGGGATATCAACAAGGTCTACCGCAATCCGGGTCCGGGTTCTATTTTTACCGACTACCGGAGCATCGATCCGTATGAGGTCAACCAAAATGTGATTCTCTACGGGCACAATATGCTCAGCGGCCAGATGTTCCATCGCTTGCATGTCATAGCCAAATCCAAGAACGTATTTTTGGGGACAAAGGGATTGGCCGGGCAGGAGGATTCCTCCTCTTATGTGTCCATCCGGATGTATACCCTCGATGCCATATACGTATATGAACTGTTTTCCGTTTATGAAGTGGAAGCGGACGAGGACTATCGTCGCGTAGATTTCGGATCCGATGAAGAGAAAATTCAGTATTTTGAGCAGCTTCAGGCGGATTCCAAGTGGAGCAAGAATCTCCAATTCTATCCGAGCGACCGGATCCTGACGTTTTCTACCTGCACGACCTCCCTCAAAGACGGACGGCTCGCTTTGCATGCGGTCCTGGACCATATTGAATATTGATGGATAGCGTCAATTTCATGAGCGGATATCGCTGCCCTGTGTGCGGGGGCAGGATGAGTCTGAAGATGGGAAAGAGCCTTGTGTGCGATGCAAAAAAGGCGCACGTCTTTGATCTGGCTCGCAGCGGGTATGTGAATCTGTCACAAAAGCAAAGCGCAACGGGAGATTCCAAGGAAGCCGTATGGGCCAGAAGCACTTTTTTTGAACTTGACCCGTACCGCTCGCTCAGACAGGAATTGGTCCGATTGTCCCAAACATACCTGGCCCCCGGAAAGGCGGCGCTGGATGCGGGGTGCGGAGAAGGGTATTATACCAACGCGATGGCCTCGGCCTGTCCGGATTCCTTCTTTTTCGGAGTGGATTTGTCCAAATATGCGGTAGATCATGCTGCAAAGGAGGCAAAAAGACTTGCGGCGGGACGGGTTTGCTACGCTGTGGCATCGGTGTCAGACCTGCCGTTCTACGACCGAACCTTTTCGCTTGTCACGTCTGTTTTTGCTCCGTGCGACGAAGAAGAGTTTTTCCGCGTTCTCGAACCTGGCGGCGTGCTGGTTCTGGCGGCCGCAGGCCCCGGGCATCTTTTGGGACTGAAACGGCTTCTGTACGAACATCCCTACTTGAATGAGGAAAGACGGGATTTGCCGCAGGACAGACAACTCCTCTTCAAGAAACGGATTTCGGATCGGATTGAGGTAGAGGGTGAAGAACGCATTTCCGCCCTGTTTGAAATGACGCCGTATTTCTGGCGTACCCGTGAGGCGGACCGGGAGAAACTGAAGGGATTGCAGACCCTTCAGACCGAAGTTGAATTTGATTTGTATGTGTATCAAAAAGATACGTAAGGGCGGGTGATACGATGAAACATCTTTCTTTGGTGATTCCGATGTACAACGAGTCCTCGATTATCGAACAGACTCAAAAGACTTTGCTTACCGACCTGGACCGGTATTTCGGTCCGGACCAATACGAGATTCTGTTTGTGGATGACGGAAGTTCGGACGACTGTGCTGCCCGGATTGTGACGGATGAGACACATTCGGTCCGGGTCATCCGGTATGAACCGAACCACGGAAAGGGATACGCGGTGCGGACCGGTATGATGGAAGCCCAGGGGGACATCATCATGTTTACCGATGCGGACCTTGCCTACGGAACCGAAGTCGTACAAAGGGCAGTCCGGGAACTGGACGCAAGGCCCGAGGTGGATATTCTGACCGGTTCCAGGAACATCAACAAAGACGGATACGAGGGGTATACCCTGATCCGGAAAATCGCTTCCAAGGTTTATATTAAGTTTTTGGGTCTGGCAGGCGGGTTGAAACTCTCGGACTCGCAATGTGGATGCAAGGCGTTCCGCCGGGAGGCTGCAAAACGGATTTTCTCCCGCTGCGAGGTCGACCGTTTTGCCTTTGATTTCGAAGCGATTCTCTGGGCACAGAAGTTCGGATACCGCTTCTTTGAAATGCCGGTCAAGATTATCAATCACAGGGAATCGACCGTACATGTGTTTTCGGATTCGTTCCGGATGATTCGGGATGTCCGCCGCATGAAAAAACGGATCAAAAAGGCACAGGTGGAATAAAACAGAGGCATGCCGACGGCATGCCTCTGTTCATCGCAATGGAACATTGCTTGTTATTTGTTCTTTTTCTTGGACTTGGCGCCGTCGTTTTCCTGCACAGGGGCAGATTCAACGGGAACAGTATCCTTGTCCTTTGTTTCGGCCACTTCCTTCTTTGCCGCTTCAGCTGCTGCTTCTTCGCTGACTCTTACGTCAACGCTGCGGATGGCGGTTTTCAGAATGCGGATGCGGGTCCGGTCGTGGCTGGTTTCCAGAACCAGTGTTTCATCCCGGATGCTGACAACTTTTCCGATGATGCCGCCGATGGTGGTGATTTCATCGCCGACCTCGAGTTTGTTTCGCATTTCAGCGGCTTCTCGCTCCTGCTTCCGTTGCGGACGGATTGCGAAAAAATACATGACAACGGCAAATACGACAACAAGGGCAATTGTGCCAAGCATTGTGCCGTTTGAAGACAACCAATCAGACATAGAATTGAGCTCCTTCTTCCTTTTTCTGTTTTTCAGTATACATCAAAACAGCCCGGATTTCAAGAGATACGCTCAAAAATCCTTCTTCTCACAATGGTTTACAGTGAATCATCTCTATGATATAATAGCAATTAATATTTGTGAATCGGTTTGCCCGTCCTTTAAGGACACGCTGTTTTTTTGGCCTCATTTCGCAATGGGGATTGAAAAAAGAGATAAGAAATGGTAAAATAAAACGATTGAAACGGTCAAAGCGGCCGAAAGAAAACAGAGTCAGGCGGTATGTACGGATGAATGAGTATTTGGAATGCGCAAAGGTCGCAAGTGCTCACGGATTCAGGGGCGGAATGAAGCTTTTGAATCTGTGCGACACACCCGAGTCGCTCGCTTCATTGGGAACGGTCTACCTGAAAGTCGGGCAGACCTATGAACCGCATAAGGTGCTTCAGGCTTCCGTTTTCAAGAATATGGTGATCGCCACCTTGTCGGATATCACCACGGAGGAACAGGTGCTTGCGCTCAAAGGGGCCAGTCTTTATGCCAGCCGGGAAGATTTCGAACTGGATGATCATCAGTTTTTTCTTGAGGATGTCATCGGTATGCATGCCAGGGATGAACGGACTGGAAAAGACTATGGCCCGATTGCCCGGATTGAAAACCGGGGCGCCCAGGACCTTCTGGTCGTCCTGGTGCATAACACCGAACGAATGATTCCGGCTGTTCCGGAATTTCTTTCCCGGATTGAGGACGATACCGTATGGATCACCCCGATTCCCGGTTTGATGGACGATGAGAGCGAAACATGAGATTTGATATTCTGACCTTGTTTCCCGACCTGGTTTCCGCCGTTTTGGGTGAGAGCATCATCGGCCGCGCATGCAAAAGCGGCGCCATCACCATCAAGACGCATCAGATCCGGGACTATTCCACGGACAAGCATCACAGGGTGGATGATACGACATACGGCGGGGGCATGGGAATGCTGATGGCCGCACCGCCTTTATACAATTGCTTTCAGGGCGTAAAGCGGGATCGGGCGCAGGACGGTTTTACCGGCACGAGCCGGGTGATTTATCTTTCTCCCGCCGGAAGTCTCCTGACCCAGAGCAAGGCAAAGGAGTTGGCGGATTACGACGGCCTCATTCTTCTGTGCGGCCATTATGAGGGCATCGACCAGCGGATCATCGACGAACTGGTGGACGAGGAAATCTCCATCGGGGATTACGTTCTGACCGGCGGGGAGATTCCGGCCTGCATTCTGGTTGACGCGGTGGCGCGTTTGGTTCCCGGAGTGCTTTCGGATCCGAAATGCCACGAGGAGGAGAGCATTTCCTCGGGCCTTCTGGAATATCCGCAATATACAAAACCGGCTGTGTTTCATGACAGGAGCGTGCCGGAAGTGCTTTTGAACGGCGACCACGCCAAGGTTGACCGCTGGAGACTTGAGCAGTCTCTGGAGCGGACCCGGGAACGACGGCCGGATTTGTATGAAAAATACATGGCCGAGCACCCCGAACCGGAAAAGAAGAAAAGGCGTTGAGTGAAAACTTCTGATCATAACGGAAAGGAGTATGGGTGTGAGCAAATTGCAACAGCAGCTTGAGAATAGCTGGATCATCAAAAAACTGAATACCTTTACTTCCTTTTTGTATCGGAGTCTGTCGAAGAGTCTGATCGGAAAGTTTCTGCATTCCTATAAACAAAAGGACCGGAGAATCAGGCATGCCGTATCCGGTTTGTTCTCCAACCTTAAAAAGGGAAGCTCCGCCGGACAGGAAACGGCTCAGTCTGCCGGAGAGAAAAAAGGCAAAAAGAGAATCCTAAGGGTAAAGAAAACGGGCAGAGAACGCTGGGACGCGCTGCGCGGCGTATTCGGCAAGGCGTTTGAAAGCAGTTTCCTGATGCGCTTTTTCAAGTCGGTTGTCAATGGTTTCTTCCGTATGCACGTCCGCGTGTTCGGATTCTTCCTCCTTTTGACCGGGTTCGGAACGGTTCTTCCGCGTTTGTTCTATTATTTCCTGGACCAGACCCGCGCGTTCCCGCTGGAATACGTCGTTGCGGGGGCGGGAATCACGCTTGTCGGTTTGCTGCTTTTGCTGTCGATTGCCCTGACATCGGGCTCATCGATTGCCTGGGTGTTCCTGAACAGCGGTTTGTATCGGCTGTTCTTCAAGGATCTGCTCGGAATCAGCGACGGAAAACTCAAGGAGATACCGCAGGAGGGGAAGAACTACTACCCGCAGGCCGTGCTGGCCGCTGCAGCTGTTTCCGTTCTTCTCTGGTTTACCGGCCCTCTGAAAGGCATCCTGCTTCTGATGGGCATTATTCTGTTGTTCTGTGTGCTGTACAATCCGGAATCCGGATTGATTCTTCTGGCTTTGATCATGCCGCTGCTTTTAGTGGCGCCTCACGCCAAAGTCATCCTTCTTTCCATCTGCTGCATCGTATTTTTGTCCTTCTTAGTCAAGGTGCTGGTAGGACGGAGAACCATTCATTTCTCCCTTTTGGATTATGCGGTGTTTCTGTACGGCATTCTGCTTTTGCTCGGAGGCTTTTCGGGATATAAAAATCCGGGTTCCATTCAGAACGGACTGCTGTATTTCTTCCTGATGATCGGGTATTTCCTGACGGCCAATCTGATGAGAACCAAGAAACTGCTTGACCGTCTGCATGGGACGATCGTCTTTTCCACCATTCTTCTCGGAATGGTCGGAGTCGTCCGGGCCGTGCTGACGATGCCGTTTGTCCGGAATCTCAACAGTTCTTTCCTGAATTCGGCTTCGCAGAAAATGGATGAGATTTTTTCCACTCCGGCTGAAATCTCCTTCATGCTGATTCTGCTTCTTCCGATTACGCTTGTATACCTGTTCCGCAAGAGAAAGTATCTTGTATCCCATATCCTGATTGTCATTTTGGAATCCGGTGTCATCTTTACGCTGTTTTTCCTGTGGACACGCAGTGCCTGGATCGGTTTTTTGGCTTCCATATTGGTCTTTGCGCTGGTGATGAGCAACAAAACGCTGACCGGTTTCATTCTGGCCGTTCCCGCCATAGCCACCGTCGTCATTCTTTTTGTACGCTTTCACACGCAATGGAATCTTTCGTTTGTCAACCGGTTCTTCAGCATTTTCGATCTTGAAGATGCGTCCGTACGGTATCGGACCGACATCTGGAAGAGCACGCTGGCCATGATCAAAGACAATTTCTTCGTAGGCATCGGGGTGGGAGAAAAGGCGTTTATGCACGTTTATCCATCCTATGCGATGGTAGGCGCAACCAATACAAGCAATTCTCATATGCTGTATTTGCAGATTCTGTCTGAAACCGGCATTGCGGGAATTGCGGGATTTGTCGGCGCAATCGTCATCTTCATCCAGCGGAGCGCTTCCTTCATTCACGTTGCGCATCACGCGGAAGGGAAACGACGGGTGGCCGCCGTTCTTGCGAGCGTCGTGGCATTCCTTGTGGCTGGTGTGTTCGATTACACCATGGGCAATCCGGTCATCTTCTTCTTGTTCTGGATGCTTCTCGGATTTGCCGAGGCAACCACACGCGTGTACGAAGAGGACGATTATTTCATTTATGCTTCTTCATATGAGAATGACTCGGTCCTGACGGTCATTCAACCCGAGTAAAGAAGGGAGTCAGCATTATGGCGAAAGATACGAATAAGCCAAAATACGAAAAAGGCGTCAAGGGCAAATCCGGCAAGAATCATATTGTGGATGTATTGCTGATTTTGCTGTTAATCGTCGGCATCGGACTGGGCGTATATTTCGGCTTGCAAAGCCGGAAAGAAGCCAATGCTTCCCGTCAGTCCATTCATTATGTGCTGCTGTTCGAGAATGTGGATTCCGTTTACAAGAACGCAATCGCAGCCAATCAGGACCTGTATCTGACCGGCGACAGTCTGAACATGGGACGGATTCTGCGGGTGGAGTCCATCGAGAACTACGCGGAACCGGTCTATGACGAGGCGACCGGCGGAGCCGTTCTGCAGAAGTATCCGGAAAACACACGCGTGAACATAACGGTGGTCGTTGAAGCGGAAGTGGACAACCGTTCGGAAGGATATTATATGGATGATGTACGGATTGCCATCGGAACCGGGTTCAATCTGAGTACGGCAACCTATTCAGGCGTTGCGACTTGCATCGGATTCAGCGATTGAGGGGGATTGATATGGCACGTGAAGATACAAATCTGGAAGGCAGAGAGCGTAAATTCAATTATTTCGACATCGTCATCGGCATCGTCCTGATTCTCTGCATTGTGGCAATGATTGTCATTGCCCTCATTCCCAACCAGAACGACAACGTCAAAGCGGACGTTTCGTTCCAGGTGCATTACAAGGTTGATGCGATTTCGACCTCCGCTGTATCCACCATTGAATTCGGCGATATGGTTTGGATGGAAGACGGAACCCCTCTTGGCTCTTTTCAGATGGCTGTGAGTTCCGAATCGCAGCTGATTCTGAAAAACGAGCAGGGAATCTTTGTCACGGTTGCAAATCCGGACGATTCCGTCCGCAGCCTGACCGGAATCATCAATACAACAGGAGATCTTTCTTCCGAAAACACGCTGCTTTTGAACGGAAAGATTCAGATTCTTCCCGGACAGGAATGGAATGTGCATACCAAATTTGCGGATTTTGTGTTGAAAATCACCGATATAGAGGTTCTGCAAAGCAATTAATTCTTGATTTTATATGCAATTTATACAAGAGGGAGAATCTTTGGCGTTCAATTATTTAAATAATTCACTCTTGATTTTCCATTTTTCATTTGCTATACTTACTATGTGATTAAATCTGTTTTTATAGGAGAGCGAAGCAAACAATGACTTCCAGATATTTGGTCATTACGAATAACAGCGGACTTCATGCCCGTCCGGCTACATTCTTTATTCAGGAGGCGAACAAATACCGTTCGACCATCTGGGTTGAGAAAGACGATCGAAAAGTCAATGCCAAGAGTCTGCTTGGCGTTCTTTCCTTGGGCATTGCCAAGGGGATGACCATTAAACTGACCGCAGACGGCCAGGATGAAAACGAAGCATTGGAAGGCATTTCTCAATTGATTGACAAAGGGTTTGCCGAATAAAACAAACGGCTTGATAAAAAAGCGTGGATCAGTTCTTTGCGGTTGACCCACGCATTTTTTGTAACGGAGGTTGAATTGTGAGTGACACAATCACTGTTTTGAATAAGGAGGAATTGCTGGACAAGGCCAATCATCTTCCTCTGACTCCAGGCGTTTATATCATGAAGGATAAACGGGGCAACGTGATTTATGTCGGCAAATCGAAACACCTGAAGAACCGGGTCTCGCAATATTTCCAGAATTCGGAGAAAAATACCAAAACGGCCCATATGGTTGCGTCGGTCGCCAATTTCGATTTCATGGTGTGCCATACCGAAATTGAGGCTTTGTCTCTTGAAAACACTCTGATCAAGCAATACGTTCCGCGTTACAACATCCGACTCAAAGATGCGAAATCCTATCCGTATCTCAAAGTAACGGCGGACGAATATCCCGCAATCCGGTTTACGCGAAAGAGGGAAAACGATAAAGCCCGGTATTTCGGGCCGTTTTCGGGTGTATCCACCGCTTTTTCCATTTTGCATCTGCTGCAAAAGGCGCTGGGCATTCCGTCCTGCACCCGTCGCTTCCCGGAAGATATCGGCAAGGGCCGGCCCTGTCTGTACTATCAGCTGAAGCAATGCTGCGGAGTCTGTACCGGCGGCTGCACCAAGGAAGAATACCGGGCGCTGATGGACCGGGCGGTTGAAGTCCTGAACGGACAGACGCAGATTGTCACCGACAAACTGACCAAGGAAATGATGGATTTCGCCGACAATGAAAATTTCGAGGCTGCCGCCAAAGCGCGGGATACCATCCGCGCTCTTGAGGCTTTGCGGAAGACGCAGCAGGTCGTTGCGGCACCCGGAACCGAGCACGACGTCATCGGTCTGTATGAGGATGATTACGCATCCTGCGTTTACATTCTGTACGTCCGGGACGGCCGCGTCAGGGATCATGTTTCCTATCTTTTCGGTGCAGGCCAGATAACGGGTGCGTCCGAAATGGGGTCCTTTATTTGCGATTTCTATCGGCAGAACGCCTATATTCCGTCCAAGATTCTTTTGTCGTTTGACATGGACGAAGAGGAAAGTGCCACTGTCAACCAATTCCTGACCCGGCTTTCGGTCCGGAAAACGGAAGTTTTCACTCCCAGGCGGGGCGATTTGAAGCGTCTTTGCGACCTGGCTGTTGAAAATGCGAAAGAGAGCGTGCGGGAGTACAAGCGGCAAAGCGAAAAGGACAGCGAAGTGCTGCTCCGGCTGGCTGAACTGCTCCGTCTCGAATCCTATCCTTCCCGGATTGAATCCTATGATATTTCCAATCTGGGGACCGAGTACATTACCGCCGGGATGATTGTATGCGAGGACGGTAAATTCAATAAATCGGATTACCGTGTTTTCCGGGTTAAATCGGTGGTGGACACAACGGATGATTACAAGAGCATGCGGGAAGTGCTTGAGCGCAGGCTGACCCATCTGCAGGATGAAAAAGGCTCATTTTCCAAATATCCCGACCTGATTCTCCTGGATGGCGGGAAAGGACACGTTCATGTGGTCAGGGAACTGATGCAGGAGATGGGACTGGAAATCCCGGTTTTCGGAATGGTCAAGGACGATTTCCACAAAACGCGCGCCCTTTGCACGGATGAAGAGGAAATCAGTATTGCGCGGGAACAGAACGTCTTTACCCTGATTTATAAGATTCAGGATGAAGTCCACCGGTTCAGCGTCAGTCAAATGGATTCGGCCAAACGCAAGACACTCAGACACAGCGTACTGGAAAAGATAAACGGAATTGGCCCTGCCAAAGCAAAGCAGATTCTCAGGGAAATGAAGACACTGTCCGCAGTCAAGCAGGCATCGGCTGAAGAACTGCAGCGCATAAAAGGCGTTTCCGCATCGGATGCGCAGGCGGTCTATTCCTATTACCACAAAAACGGAGAGAAGGAAACAAAATGACTGATTCGGACCGGTTGCCATTTGCATATGACCCAGCGCAGAACACCCCTCTTTCGCCAATCGAGCCGGAAAAGGATTTGCCGGCTTTCTGCCTTCTGACCCAATTTGAAGATGTACTCAAAAGTATGGTGGCAGAGTTCGGCGGGGAGGAAATAGCGCATTTTTCACCCGAAATGCGGGTGTTTCCCATTTACAAAATCCGTCATCGGGAGACCGATCTTGCGCTGACCCTGATGGGCAACGGAGCTCCGGTTGCCGCAATGCAGCTCGACTTTTTGTTCGGCCGCGGGGTTCGGTATGCCATCGGATGCGCTTCCTGCATCTCCATGAAGGAAGGATACGAGGGGGAAATCTTCCTTTGCACGAAAGCGTTCCGGGATGAAGGCACCTCTTACCAGTATCTGCCCGCCGGGCCGTTTGTAGAGGCGTCAGGGGAATTGTGCAAGACCTGCCGCGAAGTGCTGCATCTGAACGGGGTGCCGTACTCGGAAGTTACAAGCTGGACGACGGACGGCTATTTCAGACGTACTCCAGGCCGGATTGAATCCATGATGGCCCGGGGTTGTTCCGTGACGGATATGGAGGCTTCCGCCCTGATGGCAGTTGCCAAGGCGCGAAAGGCTTCGTTTTGCGAAATGTTTTACAGCGGTCCGTTCCTGTCCGGTACGGGGTACGACGAACGAAATTTTTATCTTGACACGTCCAACCGAATCAAATTGTTCTGCCTTGCGCTGGATGCGCTGGCAAGAGTACAAGGAGCCACAGGCATATGATGCGAATTATTACGGGAAAGGCAAAAGGAGTCCGGCTGGATTCTTTGCCCGGGGATTCAACAAGACCAACCATGGAAAGGACCAAGGAGGCGGTTTTTTCCTCTCTTCAATATCAGATTCAGGGTTGCTCGGTCCTGGATTTGTTCGCCGGCTCCGGACAGATGGGACTGGAAGCTTTGAGCCGGGGCGCCGCAAAGGCGGATTTCGTGGACTGTTCCGAGGATGCCTGCGGGATTGTCCGCCGAAACCTGGAAAAAACGAAGCTGTCTGGGGGATTTGTATACAGGAGTGATTGGAAAGCGTTTCTTTACGGCGCCGGCCGCAGATACGATCTGGTCTATCTGGATCCTCCGTTTTCCATGCACATCATCCGGGATATTTTGCATACGCTTCTGGATTATGACTCCCTGAATCCGGGTGCATATGTTGTATGCGAAACGGATTACGACAATCTTTTTGAAGGCGATGCGGAACTGGAAGAACGGTTCGATGTGAAAAAGAGCGCGCATTACAGTTTCTGCCGTTTGTTTATTTTGCAAAGGAGGGAATGAAAATGCCTCGCGTTTTGATTGCGGGCAGTTTTGACCCGTTTACGAAAGGTCATTTGTTTCTGGTTCAGAGGGCTTTGGACCTGTTCGGGCAGGTTACTGTGGCGGTGCTGGATAACCGGGAAAAGACTTATCTGTTTTCGCTGGAAGAGCGGGAGCAGATTGCGAAAAGGTCCTGTTCCGGTCTGAGCGGCGTAAACGTCCTGTCCTCGCATGAAATGCTGTATGAGTTTTGCAAAAAGCATCGGTTCAATTTTATTCTCAAAGGGATAAGAGACGAAAAGGATTGCGGGTATGAGCTGTTGCAGGCAGAATACAACCGGGCTCACGGAGTGGAAACCATTCTCATCCCATCTCCTGCGGAACTTGCAAAAGTGAATGCGACCTATGTCCGGGAGCAGTTGAAAGCGGGAGCAAAAGAAAACTGTTCCGACTACATTTCGGAGGAAATGTATGCCTTTTTGGAAAGGCTTCTGAAAGAAAAAGAAAAGAAGGCGGAAAGATGAGTTTCCGCCTTCTTTGGCGTAAAGCCGTTATTCGTCATCCTCTGTGTTTCGACTTTCCGGGGTCTGGGGTTCTTCTGCTCCCGGTTCATCCGGAAGGGGCTCCTCTCCACGGTTGGGAAGGCATTCCGGCTCTTTCGATTTCGTAAGAGCGATGAAAGGTTCCTCCAGGGGAGTGTCCGTCCAGACGAGCACGCCCAGAGGAACGGAGTCGTCCGGCAAATCGTCCGGTGACTTCCCCGGGAATACAGCTTCAAGCGCGTCCGCAGGAGACTGATTCAGCAGGGGGATGCCATGCAAAGCACCCGCCACTTCGGCTTTTTGCAGCCGGAGGTACGCATCTCTGAAAGAGGAATAATCCGGATGGAGAGAGTCTGCGTAAAAGAGGGGCAGAAGATAGAACCGATTGCCCGGGGTGGGGGAACACAATGCATTCTTGGGAAGGAAGAAAGCGCCACTGATTTCAGGGGACGACGAGTTGATGCTCAAGGAGGATTTCCAAACGCCCGTTTCGCAAATGGCGCGGTACAATCCCAGAACAAACGGATAATCCATATGCAATTCTTCTGGGTACAGAGTGTTCGGCAGTTGAATGGTAAACTCGGCGTCGTCTGTTACGCGTCCGGACAAGGCCTGCCAGAGCGAAAGATAGACATACAGGAATTGGGCAGCCAGATAGGGATTGTTCCCGGCTTGTTCAAGGCAGCACAAAAGAGCATTTCCACTGTCCGATATTTCAGTCCGTACAACCGGGGGTAACGCTGGAAATTCGGGAATACGGACCTTGTAGGAAACCCATTCCGTCAGTCCGCTCAGCAGATGATAGGGCAGATGGACGCTGACTTTTTCATTCTGAAGCTGCAGTGTCCTTTCTTTGGTTCCGGATCCGACCGGTATGGCTTCAAGACCTTCCGTGAGCAGCCGGTTCCGCATTTCTCCTGAGCGTGACTTCTGTACAAAGAAAAAGGCGGAGTCACAGGTCGCTTCAAGCAGTTCAGACAGAACCGAGGTGTTTGGGTACTGCCATTGAATTCCGAAAGGAAGATCGAGCAGGTCCATAAAATAATGCTTGTCGCCGGGGTGAAGAATCCACATACAGTCGTTCATGTGAAGAGAGCGGTTGAGACGATAGAGGACCGAATCAAACGTGCTTTCGGTCATTTCTTCGGGCCGGTGTACCCAAAGAACATCGTAAACATTGTTTCCTTTGAATTTGCTCCGGGTTTGCATCAGAGTGGAAAAATGGGAGTAAAAATCTTCCCGGAGCGATTGAAGCATTTTATGATTTTTGGCAAAGATGGCACGCTCCAGGGTCTTTTTGCCAAGCTGGACCCGGTCCATGCGGGGGCTGGATGTCAGATAGAGCAAAGAATCCGTCTCTATGTCGCGGGTTTCCCCGTTTTTGTGGTTGGCCAGATAAGCCGCTTTGGCCGCCAGAGGAAACAGGTTGCTCAGGAAGGGATTGCTTTTCTGAAGAACAGGTTCCATCTTTCTTTTGCGAAAGACGTCCTTTTGCGTTTCCGCCATTTCCGGGGATGTGGTTTCAAATTCGGAGATGGTCATCCGAAGCGGAAAGGTTCGGATGCTTGTCAGATAGGCGTCCAAAAACAGCATTTCGTCGATTGTAGGGTCGCTCTGATGCAGGGATTTGAACTTGAGGCTCAACTGGATCAGCGTCCTGACCGGGACTTTCAGGCCAAGTTGGTCGATGATTGTTTGAGCGGTCTGCTCGGTCAGGGTTGAGAAATTCCGAATCCGAAGCAAATGATTATCAGGAATGTTTGCCATACTTAACCTTCTTTCCTTGTTTGGACGCATAACTCTCCCAGACAGATCTTGTCGTTGTGAGAATGGATCACGACCTTTACCTGCTCGCCTCGCAAATCGACGGCGGAGGGGAAGGAGACTTCAAAAAAGTTCGGTGTGTGTCCCGTGCAGATTCCGGATTTCCAGGATTCCACAAGAACCGAAACGGTTCGCCCCAGTTGTGTTTCCAGCAGCTGAGATTTGATCTGTTCTCCCAATGCAATCAAACGGGAAGCCCGTTCGCGCCGGATATTTTCCGGCACCTGATGGGGGAAGGAGACGGCAGCGGTTCCTTTCCGGCCCGAATAGGGGAATACATGGATGTGCAGAAGAGGATTCGATCGGACAAATTGCATGGTTTCCTCGAACAGTTCTTCGGTTTCTCCCGGAAATCCGGTGATGATATCGGCTGTGAACTGAACGTCCGGAATGGCCGCTCGGATCCGATTCATGGCGGCTGATGCCTGGTCTGCATTGTATTTGCGTTTCATTCCGACCAGCACGGAACTGGAACCGCTTTGAAGGGACAGATGAAAATGAGGAGCCAGATGCTTCAGCCCGGCCAGACGTGTAACCAGGTCGGCTCTCATGACAGAAGGATCGATGGAACTGAGCCTGAACTGGACCATGCCCTCAATGGCGTCAACCTGTTCAAGCAAATCCACAAGACTGCTCCCGGTATCCTTTCCGTAAGAGGCTACTTCAATGCCGGTCAGCACAATCTCACGGCAGCCGTCGCGGAGAATTCGGTTTATTTCTTCTTCAATTTCGGATTCGGGTCTGGAAGAAACCGGCCCTCGGGCCAGGGGAATGGCGCAATACGCGCAATGATTCTCACAGCCGTCTTCTATTTTGATGTAGCAGCGTGTCCGCCCGAACGTGCGGATGTCCATCTTTTCAAGCGAGGCCTGAAGGGAAGAAACGTTGATTTCCGGCTTCTCGTTTTTGCTGCCTTTCCTGAGCAGTTCCATGACCTTATCCGGTATGGTCATTTTGTTTCTTGTTCCGCAGATATAGTCGACTCCCTGTATTGTGGAAACCGCGTCGGGGGAAGCCTGGGAATAACAGCCGGCCACCAGTATATAGGCCTCGGGATTCTGCGCGATGGCCCTGCGAATAAACTGCCTGGCTTTCCGGTCTGCTTCGGCCGTGACGGTGCAGGTGTTGATGATGTACACGTCGGCTTTCTCCTCGGGCGGAAGAATCTGAATCTGCAGAAGCTGGAGCCGCTCGCAAATGGCTTCGGATTCATATTGATTGACTTTGCAACCCAAAGTATAGACGGCGGCGGTAAAAGGCATGACAAATCTCCTGGGAAATTGGGGTTCTGAAACATAAAAAGTATAACAAAAACACCCCGTATCGTCAAGTCAAAATGCGAGTTTTGCAAGGAAATGCAACCTCTTCCGGCAGGCTCTTCCGACCGTTTTTTTCAGTCAGACGCTCCCGGTTGGTCCGGCCGCGCAGGCAGCTCGGGGCGCCTTTGACGGTTCCTTTGGCGGGGTGTTTGTCGGGAAGAAAAACTTGCTTCGGTACTTGCAAACGGGAAACCCGTGTTGTATAATGTTACCAGTAAATAGGGGAGGCTCGCTATGAGTGAACTACATGTTGTAAATCATCCGTTGATCACGCATAAACTTGCGATTATGCGGAACAAAAAGACCGGGTCCAAGGACTTTCGTGATTTGCTGGAAGAGATTGCGATGCTGATGGGTTATGAACTGACTCGTGATTTGCCGCTGGAGGACGTTTACATCGAAACACCGATCAGCAAAATGAAGACGCAGATGGTAAAGGGAAGAAAACTGGCCATTGTCCCGATTCTCCGTGCAGGACTCGGAATGGTGGACGGGTTGCTGAATCTGGTTCCCGTGGCCAAGGTAGGGCACATCGGTCTTTATCGGGATCCCGAAACCCATTTGCCGGTTGAATACTATTGCAAACTGCCTCCCGACATCAATCAGCGTCTGGTTATTCTGGTTGATCCGATGCTGGCGACCGGCGGTTCTGCCGTGGACGCACTGACCAAACTCAAGGATCGCGGATGCACCAACATCCGTTTTATGTGTCTGGTTTCCGCTCCCGAAGGCGTAGCCAAAGTACAGGCCGCTCATCCCGATGTAGACATCTATACGGCAGCGCTGGATGAAAAACTGAATGAAAACGCATACATCGTTCCCGGATTGGGCGATGCCGGCGACCGTATTTTCGGTACGATTTGATTCAGATAGAAAAAGCAGGTTCCATACCTGCTTTTTGCTTGGTTTGAACCATGAAAGAAATCACGATTTTACAAAATGACGCCGGACAGCGACTGGACAAGTTTTTGTCCAAAGCCTATCCGAATCTGCCTCCTTCGCTCCTGTATAAAGCAGTGAGGACCAAGAAAATCAAGGTCAATCGGGCAAGAACGCAGCCGGGATATATGCTTTCCGCCGGGGATTGTATCCAGATGTTTCTGCCGCCCGATCTGTTCGAGAAACAGGAGCGGGACGAGTCATCGCTTGCCCGCATCCGTCCGAATCTTGACATTGTATATGAGGATAAGGACATCCTGATTCTGAACAAGCGCCCCGGCGTACTTGTGCATGAGGATGAAGCAAACAACGACAATACCCTCATTCGCCACGTTCAGGCGTATCTGTATCAAAAGGGAGAATACAACCCTCAAACGGAGCAGTCTTTTGCTCCTGCCTTGTGCAACCGGATTGACCGCAACACAGGCGGACTGGTGCTTGCGGCGAAGAATGCGGAAGCACTGCGCTGCATGAACGAATGGATCCGGAAGGATGAACTTGAAAAGTTTTACATTTGCGCCGTGCACGGAATCCCGCAGAAAAAGTCGCAGACCCTGCATGCATTTATTCGCAAGGATGAAAAAGAAAATCTGGTCCGGGTCTATGACAGCCCGGTTCCGGGATCCAAGGAAATCGCCACCCGCTACGAACTGCTGGCACAGACCGGGGACCAAGCGCTGCTCCTGATTGAACTTCTGACCGGAAGAACCCATCAAATCAGGGCGCATATGGCACACATCGGACATCCCTTGCTCGGAGACGGAAAATACGGAATCAACCGGAACGAACGAAAAGACGGTTTCAAGCATCAGGCGCTCTATGCGTTTTGCCTTCGCTTCTCAAAGGAGCATGAAAACCGGTATCTTGCGGACCTGGAAGGGAAATCCTTCCGGATTCCGTTATCCGAAATCTGGTTTCTCGGGGACTTTCCTTCCTTTTCCGCAAAAACGCTGGATCGGGTTCTGAATCGGACGGATAAATAAAAAAAGGTTCTGTGATGCTCCGAATACATAAAAAAACTTGACTTTTTCCTCACGGAGTGTTATACTCTAATTACATTATTCAATAAAGGAGAATTACCATGAAAAACGTAATTCGTTTGATCGCAGTAGCACTCGTGGTTGTCATGACCGTCAGTGCTTTGGCATCTTGTGGAGTTACCCTTTCCGGCACCTACGAAGCAAAAGCTGACCTTGCAGGCGTTGCAGGCGGTTCCACATCTTATAAGTTCAGCGGTAGCAAGTACACCTTGACCACCACCGGTACCCTTCTCGGTTCCACGACCACAACCGAGCAGAAGGGAACTTACAAGATCGACAAGAAGACCGAAACCAATTCCAACGGCGACAAGACCACGACTATGACCATCACCTTCACATGGAAGGATAAAGATGGAACAGAACATTCCGAAACGTCTTCGTTCAGCCAGAACAAGGAAAACAAGACCATCACCATCGGTGTTGTGACTCTGACCAAGAAATAAGATTGAATCTTATTGATAAGGCGTCCGGCCAAGCCGGGCGCCTTGTTTATAAAGCAAAAACAAAAAAGCCTCCGAAAAGAGGCTTTTTTGTATGTACGGTTGGTGCGATTAATCAATGACGTAGGGCAGAAGAGCCATGGTACGAGCTCTCTTGATTGCCGTTGTCAGCTCGCGCTGATGCTCAGCGCAAGTCCCGGAAACACGTCTGGGAAGGATCTTTCCGTTCTCGGTGATAAATTTGCGCAATTTTGCAACATCTTTATAATCGATGTAGGAAACTTTGTCAGCACAGAAAATGCAAACTTTTTTTCTTCTGCGGACCATGGGTCTTGCAGGTCTTGCGGTCTGCGGAGCCTGTGTAGCCGGAGCACTCTGAGGAGCGGCAACCGGAGCAGCAACTTCATTTGTATCCATTTTATAATTCCTCCGAATAAGTAGTGTTTTGCAGATTAGAAGGGAAAGTCTTCGTCACTCTTGACATCCTCGAAATTGACATTGCCATTTCCCGAGGCAAGATTCTGCGAACCGGAAGTATAGGAACTCGGGACGAATCCGCTTTGACTGTCGTCACGAGCGGCGCTGTCATTCCTGGAATCCACGAACATGGCTTCATCCACGATTACTTCCAATGTGGAGCGAGTCTGACCCTGTTGATCAGTCCATCTGCGGGACTGAAGAGAACCGGTGATGCAGATGGCAGAACCCTTTTTGAAATACTTGGAAATGAATTCGGCTGTATTTCTCCATGCGACTACGTTGATGAAGTCGGTTGTCTGCTGCTGCTGACCATTCTCATTTCTGGACGAATAACGACGATTGACGGCCAGCGAAAAAGAAACTACATTGATGTTATTCTGTGTGGTTTGCTTTAATTCGGGGTCTGCTGTCAATCGACCGCATAATACGACCTTGTTTAAATTCAAGCTGGACATCTTGCGCCTCCTTTGTCAGGCAGATTATTCTGCGCTCTCCGCGGTTTCAGCGGCGGGCTCTTCGGGTGCTGCTGCTTCTTCTTCAGCCGCAGCGGCGGGTTCTTCCACTTTCACTTCTTCCACGGTTTCGGCAGCAGGTGCCTCTTCCGCTTCCACTTTTTCATCTGCCTTCGGCTCTTCTTCCAGACGAACGACGATGGAACGGATGATGTTTTCGTCGATGCTGTACAGACGCTCGAGTTCATTCGGGAATTCCGGTTTGCTTCTGAATGCGACAACTACAAAATAACCCTCGGTCATGTAATTGATGGTATAAGCGAGACGACGCTTGCCCCATTCGCTGACCTTGATGGTTTCGCCGTTGTTGGCAATCAGAGAAGTAAACTTGCTTACAGTGTTTTTGATGGCCTCGTCGTCGATTTTTGTGCTTACGACGAACATGGTCTCATAAATGTTTGTAATATCCATGTTTAACCTCCCTATGGACATATGACCATGCCGGTTTCGTATTTGGCATGGTAAGGAGACGGGATTTTTCCCGTACCAATGGGCTATTATAACATGACAATTTTTGTTTGTCAATATATTTCATAAATATAATGAAAGAAGGAAACGGGCAGCCGTTTGGCTGCCCGACATTCAATTTTTGAGGATTTCAACCGGTTTTCCTTTTCCCAGTACGCAGTCCCGCGTAATAATCAGTCCTTTTAGGTCGTCGCGGGAAGGAATGGAAAACATATATTCCATCATCAGGTTTTCCAGGATGGAACGAAGACCGCGGGCACCGGTGGACCGCTCAATGGAGATGGAAGCGATTTCCTCCAAAGCATCCTCTTCAAATTCCAGGTCAACGTGATCCAGGGCGAAGAGCTTCTTGTATTGCTTGAGAAGAGAATTCTTCGGTTCTTTCAGGATGCGGATCAGAGCCTCACGGTTCAACTCATCCAAAGGCACGATGACGGGAAGGCGTCCGACCAGTTCGGGAATCAGACCGTATTTGATGATATCATGCGGCTCGACGCCCTTGTAAATGCCTGCGTCTGAACGTTCCTTTTTCTTGATGACTTTTCCGCCAAATCCGATTTCGCTCTCCCCGTTTCGACGGCCGATGATCTTATCGATTCCGTCAAAAGCGCCTCCGCAGATAAACAGGATGTTGGTAGTGTCAATCTTGAGCGTCTGCATTTCGGGGTGCTTTCGTCCGCCCTGAGGGGGAACGGCAGCCAGCGTACCTTCCAAAATTTTAAGCAAAGCCTGCTGCACGCCTTCGCCCGATACATCCCGGGTGATGGACGGGTTTTCGCTTTTGCGCGAAATTTTATCGATTTCATCGATGTAGATGATACCGGTTTGTGCTTTTTCAATGTCGTAATCAGCGGCCTGAATCAGTCGAAGAAGAATGTTTTCCACGTCTTCGCCGACGTATCCGGCTTCTGTCAGAGTTGTGGCGTCTGCGATGGCAAAGGGAACGTTCAGGATGCGGGCCAGGGTTTGGGCAAGATAGGTTTTGCCTACGCCGGTAGGGCCGAGAAGCAGGACGTTGCTCTTGACCAGATCGGTTTCGTCTTCAACTGTCGGATTCTCCGGCTGCTTCTTTTTGCCTTTCTGGGATTTTTTGGCGGTTTTGGCACGCAAATCGTTGATTCGCTTATAATGGTTGTAAACGGCAACGCTCAGCGCAATCTTGGCCTGGTCCTGTCCTATGACATACTGATCCAGAATTTCCTTGATTTCCATCGGTTTTTTCAGTTCCACGGGTCCAGGTTCGTTCGAAGGCGACGGGGCTTTTTCCGTCATTTCATCCGAATCCTTCATGGCTTCGTAAATCTGTTCCATGCAGTAATTGCAAATCAGGATGTTCTGGTCAATGCCGGGAAGGAAATAATCGATTTCGCTTTCCGGCCGATTGCAGAAAGCGCAACGCCGATTTTGTGTGTTGTCGTTGGGAGAATGTTGATTGGGCATAAGGGCCTCTTTCGGAAGAATTGTTACGGGCGCTTGTCCAAAACCTTGTCAATAAGGCCATAGGCAACGGCTTCCTGACTGGTCAGCCAGTTGTTGCGATCGGTATCTTTGGTAATGGCCTTGAGGTCTTTTCCGGTATTTTGCGCGAGAATCTGATTTAAGCGGGTTTTGATTTTCAGAATGTGTTCCGCTTCAATCTGAATGTCAGATGCCTGTCCCTGGGTTCCGCCCAAAGGCTGATGAATCATGATTTCGCTGTTCGGCAGAGCAAAACGTTTGCCCTTGGTTCCGGAAGAAAGCAGGAAAGCGCCCATGCTGGCCGCCATGCCGATACAGATGGTGGATACGTCGCATTTGATGAAATTCATTGTGTCGTAAATGGCCATGCCTGCGCTGACAGAGCCGCCGGGACTGTTGATGTAAAGCGAGATGTCTTTATCGGGATCCTGTGCCTCAAGGAAGAGGAGTTGCGCGACAACGACCGATGCGGTTGCATCGTTGACCTCATCCGACAGGATGATGACACGGTCTTTGAGCAGTCTGGAAAAAATATCATAGGAGCGTTCGCCGCGGCTGTCGTTTTCTACGACGTAGGGAACCAGGGCGGATTTTGCAATTTCGTTCTGTTTCATTGTGAAATTCCTTTCTGTATGGAATAATGTTTATGCCGCTGAAAAAACCAGCGGCATAAAATGTTTGAATATGTACGCGGGAATTATTAAGCTTCAGGCGCTTCCTCGGCCGATTCTTTCTTGGATTTCCGGGTTGTTTTCTTGGCGGGTTTCTTCGCTTCCGTTTCTTCAGCGGGCTTTTCCGCAGTTTCACTTTCGGGTTCTTTGTCCAGAATCGTTGCGTTGTCTTTGACAACTTTTACGGCCTTCTTTGCTTTCAGATCTTCCTTGACGTCATCGATGCTGACCATCTCGCGAACCTTGTCTGCATCCATGTTGTACTTCGTAGCGAGAGATTTGATTTCCTCGTCTACTTCTTCGTCCGAAATTTCAATCTTTTCGGCGTCGGCTACAGCAAGCAGTGCCAGTCTGGTCTTGACGGTCCGTTCCGCCTGCGGCTTGAAATGCTGACGGAGGGTATCCAGAGTGGAGCCGGTGTACTTGGTGTAGGTGTTCAGATCAAGGCCTTGCATTCTGAGCTGGTTATCGAAATCACGAAGCTGGTTTTCTGCTTCTGTTTCGAACATGGCTTCTGGAATGTCCGCTTCAATCAGTTCGGTCAGTTTGGAAAGAAGGGCGTTTTCAAATGCGATGTCTGCGCTTTCTTCGTGCCGCTTTGCAATCTTGGCACGTACGTCCGCTTCGTATTCGGCATAGGTGTCGAATTCGGACACATCCTTGGCGAACTCATCGTCCAGGGCAGGGAGTTCGATTTTGTTGATGGCTTTGAGCTTGCAGGAGAACACGGCGGCCTTGCCTTTGAGTTCTTCAGCGTGATAATCCTCCGGGAAAGTGACGTTGACATCGAATGCATCGTCTACGCGATGACCGACAATCTGGTCCTCAAATCCGGGAATGAAGGTGTTGGAACCGAGTTTGAGATTCTGATCCAATCCTTTTCCGCCTTCAAACGGGACATCGTCAATCTTGCCTTCGTAATCCAGCACGACGGTATCATCGATTTGTGCCGGACGGTCGGTTACGGACGTCTCGCGGGAGTTGCGCTCCTGCACCATCTTGATTTCACGATTGACTTCTTCGTCGGTTACTTCTTCCACCTTCTTTACAGCGGAAAGACCTTTGTATTCGCCTATTTTGACTTCGGGATAAACCGGAACTTCTGCGCTGAGAATGACATCGCCGTCCATGGAAACCAAATCGATTTTCGGACGACCGACCACTTTCAGGTTCGCTTCCTTTACCGCGGCTTCATATACATCGGGAAGCAGATTGTTCAGGGCATCGTCAAAGAAAATACCTTCACCGTACATCTTGACAATGATGTTGCGGGGTGCATGTCCTTTGCGGAATCCGGGAACGGAGATGTTCTTGGATTTCTGCTTGAATACTTTGTCAACTTCAGCATCAAAACTGGCGCGCTCAATGGTAAATTCCATCTTAGCGATGCTGTGCTCGCCATTTTCAACTTTGTTTAGAGCCATATAAACCTCCATTATAAGTATCTATATTTACAACCTCTTCATTTTACTTGTTCTTGCTCCTTTTGTCAAGCCTTTTTGAAGGGAGCGACAGGGATTTTGGGAGCAATCCGGGAGAAAAAACGGAGTTCGGGGTCAAATCCGGACAGGATACGGATGAAAATTCAGCGCGTCAGCTGCAATGAAATGCATGCGTATGCCGTTGCAGACAGACTCAATGACCGGGTTTTCCACCTGATGCATATGTCCGAAATAGCAGTCCTTTATGCCATATTCTTCAAGAAGAGACAGGATTTCCGTGCTTTTTCTGCCTTGCCATACTGGAGGGAAATGCAGGAAAACCAAAATGGGATACCCGCTTTGTTCCTGCAGTTTTTTCGCTTCATTCAGACTCAGTCGCAAACGGATGCATTCTCTTTGCCGGATTTTTTCATAGTCTGTTTCAAAAACGGATTTCTGGGCTGACTCATCCAGAAACCAGCCTCTTGTCCCGCAGATGATGATCTGTTCCCGGTTCAGGGAATAGGCGTTGTTGTACAGAATCCGGATGGAACGGTATCCGCATTCCTCCAAAAACCGGTTCAGCTTGGTTGTTGTGTTCCAGAAGAAATCATGATTGCCTTTGCCGATGTATTTGATCCCCGGAAGAGATTCCAGAAACAGAAAATCCTCTTTGGCCGAAGGAAGCGAATTGCTCCAGGATATGTCCCCCGGAATGACAACCGTGTCGTCCTCCCTGACTTCGGCCTGCCAGTTGGCTTTTATTCTGTCCTGATAATGATCCCAGGCTTTTCCGAAGATTTCCATGGATTTGCCCGGAACGCTCAGGGACAGATGCAAATCAGCCATGACATAGACACTCATTCAGGAAAACCTTTCTGTGAAACGGGCAATCTCATCCTCCATATCCGAGCAGTCGATGTCGGATTTGAAGCGGATGGGCTTTTTGTCCAGATTGCGCAGCGGATACGTGATTTCGGTATTGGTTCTGCCACTCAGAAGGGAAAGAGCGGACAGGGATTCCGGTTTTTCTTCATCCGGGAAAAGCGAATGGTAAACATCTGCCGCGAATTTGTATGGACTTGCCGTTGACGCAACCAGCATACAGGGGGCCTGGGTCTTTTTCTGGAGGAACTCGCAGGCGGCATGAAGTGCTACGGCGGTATGGGTGTCGGACAGATATCCCTCTTTTTCAAAGAAGTCGTGAATGACCCGGGAAGTATCCTCTTCCGTGGCATAGCATGCGGTAAATTCTGCCTGAATCCGGGCAAGGATGTCAGGCTCGACCTGATATCTTCCTTTTGCCTTAAGTTGCTGCATGTAACCGCAGGTTCGCTCGCTTCCCGCAATCAGATAGAGCAAACGCTCCAGATTGCTCGAAATCAAGATATCCATGGAAGGGGACATCGTGGTATGGAAGGCGCGATTCCGGTCATAGACGCCTGTTCGGATGAAATCGGTCAGAACGTGATTGAGATTGGATGCACAGACCAGCCTTCCAATCGGGACTCCCATGCGCTTTGCCAGATAAGCCGCGAAAATGTTGCCGAAGTTGCCGGTGGGAACCGTTATGTCCATCGGGTCTCCGAAGGAAAGCGCCTTTTGGTTGAGCAGGTCGCAATAGGCGGAGATGTAATAGACGATTTGCGGTGCCAGACGTCCCCAGTTGATCGAATTGGCGCTGGAGAGAAAAACGTTCCTTTTTTTCAAAAGAAGGGAGAATGCAGGATCCGCAAAGATGTTCTTGACGCCGGTTTGCGCGTCGTCAAAGTTCCCGCGAATGGCGCACACGTTGACATTTCCGCCTTCCTGTGTTGCCATTTGCAATTTCTGAACCCGGGAAACGCCATCCACCGGATAGAAGACCATAATGGAAATGCCATCCAAATCGCGGTATCCTTCAAGAGCGGCTTTTCCGGTATCGCCCGAAGTGGCCACCAGAATCAACGGATGCATGGTTTCTTTTTCTTTCGCAAGTGCCCGGCAGAGAAGGCGGGGCATAATCTGAAGCGCCATATCCTTGAAGGCTGCAGTCGGACCGTGCCAGAGCTCCAGCGTATAAAGACCTTCCCGGATTTTTACCGTTTTGGCAGGGTCCGGACCGAATTTTTCAAAACTGTAGGCTTTTTGACAGTCTTCCAGCAGTTCCTCATAGGTAAAGTCTTCCAAGTATTTGGACAGAATGCTGGCTGCCCGTTCTGCATATGTTTTATTGCAAAGATTGAGAATATCCTCTTTGGTGACTGAGGGAATCCTCTCAGGCATAAACAGCCCGCCGTCCGGTGCCAGCCCTTTGATGATGGCATGCGAACTGCTGAAGGGCGTTTTCTTTTCTGTGTCTCTTGTGGAATAGTAATTCATAATTCAATCCTTGTTATCCCGGTCTAAAAACCGGATGAATTTCGTTCGGTGTATAGGGGTAGGACCCAGTCTTTCCAATGCTTCCATATGCTCTTTGGTTCCGTACCCTTTGTGTTTGGCAATGCCGTATCCAGGATATTGGCGGTCCATCTCCAGACACAGCCTGTCCCGGGTGACTTTTGCCAGAATGGAGGCGGCGGCGATGGAGGCGCTGATTGCGTCCCCGTGGATCACCGTCCGGGTCGGAATGGTAAAACCGCGATTGATGTTTCCGTCAATCAGGGCCAGGTCGGGTTTGATGGAAAGACCTTCAATGGCCCGGCGCATCGTGTGCAGGGTCGTGGACAGGATATCGGTCTGATTGATTTCCTCCACGCTGCCAAGACAGACACAATACGCAAGGGCGGTTTTGGTTATCTGGTCATACAGCAACTCCCGTTTTTTCTCGCTGAGTTTCTTGGAATCGTTCAGCCCGGGAATGTTGCAATCAGGGGGAAGAATGCAGGCCGCGGCGCAAACGGGACCGCACAAAGGCCCCCGTCCTGCTTCATCGACGCCGCAAATCACTGCGTATCCTTGTTCCATGCATTCCTTTTCAATGTGAAAATCCGGCATATTTACCTGCTTTCTTCAGGGAGACGGTCAAGCGTCATCAGCCCGATTTTTGCGTTCCGGAATTCATCCAGCAATACGTTGGCGGTCCGCTCTTCGTTGATTTCGCCTCTGCTGATCAGGAATCCGCGTTTCTTCCCGATTTGCAAAAACAACTCGTAATCGGTCAGCCCTTCGAATTGACCCGGGTTGTCAAATTTATAACGGGCTGCCAGCGCATCCGGATACAGGGTGCGAAGACGTTTGCACAAAACAATTCCGAGATGCAGCAAATCCTGGGATTCATCCTTGATGGCTCCGGTCAGGGCCAGGTTCTCTCCGATGGTCTGATTGTCAAAGCGGGGCCACAGGATGCCCGGCATATCCAAAAAATCGATTCCGAGCGTTGTGGAAATCCACTGCTTGGTTTTGGTAACGCCCGGACGATCTTCCGCCTTTGCATTTTTGGTTTTGGAAATCCGGTTGATGAATGTGCTTTTCCCAACATTTGGAATACCCAGCACCATGGCAAAGAGCTTCCGGCCTCCCATTCCGCGTGCCTCGTACCGGCTGATTTTCTCGGATAGGATCTCCCGGATGGCCGCCGGAATTTCTTTGAATCCCTGACCGGTGGAACAGTTGGTCAGGATAGACTTGGAAGATTCGGTCTGAAAGGATTTCATCCAGATTCTGTTCTGGGATGGGTCAGCCAGGTCCGCCTTGTTCAGAAGGATCAGGCGGGGCTTCTGAGCGGTCAGTTTTGCAATTTCCGGGTTTCGTGAGGAGAAGGGAATTCTGGCGTCCAGAATCTCAATGATGATGTCCACATTTTTCAGATTTTCACTGATCATGCGTCTGGTTTTGGCCATGTGGCCGGGAAACCATTGAATGTTTTCGGTCGGCATTATGATTTCTCCCTGTGCGGGTCTTGTTCTTTGTAATCGTCAATCGGCCCCGTATCGGGGGTGATGCGGAAAACGACTTTGCCGATGATCCGACGCGTGTCAACAGCTCCAATCCGGACTGAACGGCTGTCCAGGGAGTTGTTTCGGTTGTCTCCCATGACAAAGACGAATCCTTCTGGCACTTCGTAAGGGAAAGTGACCGTGGAAGAGAAGACAGGGCGTTTCATAACGCCGGAATCCAGATAGACATAACTGTCTGTCCCGTCGGAAAATTTGTCCTGAACCGTCAGGGCCTCTCCGTTTATGAAAACGGTTCCGGTGTTGTAATCGATGTCAACGGTGTCGCCGCCAATGGCAATGACTCGCTTGACAAGAGGCTCATTGAGGATTTCATAATCGCTTGTCATGCTGACAATCACGACGTCCCCGATTTTGGGCGTGTAAAGGAAGGACTCGGTCACCAGCACATCGTTTGCGTTCAATGTCTGATTCATGGATTCTCCGGAAACACGGGCGATCCGCCCGATAAAAGTGAACAGAAGAATGATGGCTATGACAGAGAAGACCAGGATTTCAAGGTAATCGGTCAGATTCTGCAAAAACTTATGGTCGTCTTTTTTGTATATGGATTCATCCGTTGCTTCTTCGTCGTCTGAGAGAACGGATTCGGCGTCCCGCAAATCCGGTAAGTTTTCATTGCCTTCATTTGAACGGGGAATATTGTCCTGTTCCAAAGCCGTACACACTCCTTTCTTTGTGGAAATATCGTTTTTAATTATACCATAGACCTAAAAAATGCACAATAGAAAACCAAAAAGAAAGGTCGCCGGCCCGGACGGAAAAAGCGAAAAGGATAGCCCGTGGAAAGAGTTTTCAGGCTTCAAACGTCTGCCGTACCCGTAGAACAGCCTGCTTTTTCTTGACAGTCCCGTAACCGTACTGTATAATAAAAGCAGCAATGACGAAAGGCCGTAAAGAACTATGGAAAGCAAAAACAGAAGCGATTTAAAAGTAGTCAAGCGAATTGTAATTGCGCTCATCATTGTCGCGGCAGTCAGCGGCATTGCGCTGCTCGTCATCCAGGGGATTGAAAAGAAAAACAAGGAGCAGAAAGAAAAGGAAACCGTGCCTCCCAGAAGTTATCACTACTATTCGGAAGATTATGAAGAAGACATTTTTGCCAACGAGGAATACATGAACCTCGATCGGTCGATCAACTACAGCATTCCGGCTATGGGTACGACCGAGTCGCTCGATGAAAAGTCTGTCCAGTCCAAATCCGAAGCGGTCCGTTTCTTTTATGAATACTTCCAGACTTTGCTTCGCGGAGATGCAAAGACATACAATTCCTATCTGAGCGCCACGTATCTCACCCAAGAGGGTAATTTTGCATACGATGCCTTTACGCCTCAGAAAATCTACAACATTACTTTTTATCAGGATACCGACTCCAGTACGGAAAAGGACGAGGTATGGGTCCTGGAATATATGATTTTTCAGAACAACGGTTCTTTCCGGACCGACATCGGAAGCGATATGATCCGTCCGGTTTATGTTACGATTTCAAAATACGGAGCAGAGTATAAAATAGACCGAATTGTGTATTATCGGTCCTATTAAAAATCGAGCGATTTTTTAAAATATTTTTATGAACGCTATTGACAATCATATGAACGCATGATATAATGCTTTCAGTTGAAAGGAGGGAGTGCATATGGCAGAATCGTTCGCATCCTTTGTTTCCACCTATTACTGGGTGATAATTTGGGCGATCGTTTGCGTCGCCGCGCTGGTTGCCGAAGTCGCTTCGGATGCTTTGGTCGCTATCTGGTTTTTGCCGGGAGCCGTCATCGATTTCTTTGTAGCTTTGTTCAGTCCGCTTCATTGGGGATTCCAATTGATGATTTTTGTGCTGCTTTCCGTGATTTCACTGGTGGTTTCAAGAATCGTAATTCGCAAAATCCAAAAGAACAAGGCGGAGTATTCCAAGACCAATACGGATCTTTTGATAGGGAAAAAAGCCATTGTGACCGAAGACATTGACAACATCAGCGAAAAAGGCGCGGTCAAAATTAACGGGTTGGAATGGTCTGCGCGGTCTTTGAACCAGCAGCCGATTGAAAAGGACAGGATTGTATTGGTTCAATCCATTGAGGGTGTCAAATTAATAGTAACGGAATTGGAGGAAACAAAATGAAAAAGATGAAAAAAATAATAGCCGTTTTGCTGTCGGTTCTCATGCTGGCTTCGGTTCTGTCCGTGGTATGCTTTGCATCCGATGGCGACGAAGAATCAAATCCCGCGATGGTGGGTCTGATTATTTTTGCCGTAATTGTTGTGATTGTGCTGGGACTGATCATCAGCGGAATCAACATTGTTCCTCAGGGAAAAGCCTATGTCGTGGAGAGACTCGGCTCCTTTAAAACGATTTGGCAAACCGGTTTTCACATCAAGATTCCTTTTATTGAAAGAATTGCGAAAAAGGTCAACCTGATGGAACAGGTCGCAGACTTCCCGCCTCAGCCGGTTATTACGAAAGACAACGTCCGTATGCAGATTGACACGGTCGTCTTCTTCCAGATTACCGACTGTAAACTGTATGCTTACGGTCACACCCAGCCGATGCTGGCTATTGAAAACCTGACGTCCACCACGCTGCGTAACATCATCGGTGAGTTGGAACTGGACAGCACGCTGACGTCCCGCGACCTGATCAACACCAAAATGAGATCGATTCTGGATGAAGCGACCGACCCTTGGGGAATCAAGGTTACCCGCGTTGAATTAAAGAACATCATTCCTCCGCGTGAGATTCAGGACGCAATGGAGAAGCAGATGAAGGCGGAACGTGAGAAGCGTGAAGCGATTCTCCGTGCGGAAGGCGAAAAGAATTCTGCCATTTTGATGGCGGAAGGAAAGAAGGCCTCGGCGATTCTGGCTGCGGAAGCGGACAAGGAAGCCGCAATCCTTCGGGCGGAAGCGCGTAAGGAAGCGAAAATCAAGGAAGCGGAAGGCGAAGCCCTTGCCATTCTGGAAGTACAGAAAGCAAACGCAGAAGGAATCCGCATGATCAATGAAGCCAACCCGTCCGAGGCAGTCCTTACGCTGAAAAAGCTGGATGCCTTCAAGGTGGCTGCAAACGGACCTGCAAATAAGATTATCATTCCTTCGGAACTGCAGGGAATCGCCGGTCTTGCGGCAGGTGTTTCGGAAGTCGTTAAAAAGAACGAAGTCAAAACCGAGAACAAGTAAAAAGTTGGAATAAGACAAATGAGCTGCCGTCCGGAAAAGGGGAGACAAATTCCTTCGGGCGGCGGCCTTTTTGTGCAAAAAAGGCAGTTTTGCGGCATTCCGGCATTTTTTGTTTGACTCTTTACATTTTTTATCCGTTGTGCTATAATTGTCGGGCAAAAACGTGTAAGAATTCTGGAAGGAGTTCAAAATGTTAGACTTAAAGTTGATTCGCGAAAACCCCGAAAAGGTCAGTCGGGCATTGGCAAAACGGAATGTTGATATTTCGTTTGACGAATTGATTGCCTGGGATAACGATCGCAGAAGAATCATTGCGGAAGTTGAAAAACTGAAAAACGAGCGCAACACCACTTCGTCCCAAATTCCGGTCATGAAAAAGAACGGACAGGATGTTTCCTCCGCACTGGCTCACATGAAGGAAGTCAGCGATAAGATTACTGAGATGGACGGGGAACTGAATCAAATCAAAGAGAAGATCCAGAAGTTCATGGATATGCTTCCGAATATACCGGATGAGGATGTTCCTGCAGGCGGAAAAGAAAACAATCAGGTTCTTCACACCTGGGGCGAGAAGCCGGAGTTTTCCTTCAAAATCCGCAACCATGTCGATCTTTGCACCATGAATGGTCTGATTGACTATGAACGCGGCGTCAAATTGTCCGGTGCCGGCAGTTGGGTTTATACCGGTGTTGGTGCACAGTTGGAATGGGCCATTTTGAATTTCTTTATTCGGGAGCATCTCAAGGACGGTTACAAATTCCTGCTGGTGCCTCACATGCTCGGTTATAAATGCGGCTATGTGGCAGGTCAGTTCCCGAAATTCTTGGCTGAAGATTATTGGATTGACGGCGGACCGAATGAGGAGGGCAGATTCCTGCTTCCTACGGCCGAGACGGCACTGGTTAACTTCCATCGGGATGAAATGCTCAATGAAAAGGATCTGCCTTTGAAGTATTTCTCCTATACGCCTTGCTTCCGTCGTGAAGCAGGAAGTACCCGGGTTGAAGAACGAGGTATGATTCGCGGTCATCAGTTCAATAAAGTTGAAATGGTACAATATGCACATCCGGATCATTCCAATGAATCATTTGAGGAATTGGTCAGAAAGGCTGAGACACTCGTGCAGAAACTCGGCCTGCATTACCGCCTGAGCCGTCTGGCTGCAGAAGACTGTTCGTTTTCTATGGCCAAGACATTCGACATTGAAGTCTGGATTCCCAGCATGGGCATCTATAAGGAAGTCAGTTCCGCGTCCAATGCTTTTGATTATCAGGCAAGGAGAGGGAACGTTCGCTTCAAGGATGCAACCGGAAAGACACGGTTCGTCCATACCCTGAATGCTTCCGGTTTGGCAACCAGCCGGATTATTCCTGCCATTGTGGAACAATATCAGCAGGAAGATGGCAGCATTGTGGTTCCGGAAGTTCTTCGTCAGGATATGGGAATGGATATCATCCGCCCCGAATGAATTTCATTCTGAAATATAAAAACAACAAAAACGCAGCGGGAAAATCCGCTGCGTTTTTGTTTTCCAAGGAGAGCCGAAGCTCTCCTTGGTTTAGCGAAAGGGAAGAATCAGTCTTCTTTCTTGCGCTTAATCATACCGAATCCGGCTGCGGAAACAATTGCAAGAACAACGAAGCCGCCGACAAGAGTGGATTTGCAACCGCTCTTCTTTTTCTCGTCATCAGGCTTTAATTCTTCTCCTTTGGTTTCCTGCTTGTCATCGGAACCGGGTGTTTCATCTTCGTCGACCTTGGTTTCGCTTTCGTCGTTGTGATCAACGGGTGTTGGTGTCTCAGAATAATTCTCAATCGCTGCGTTTGCTGCATTGAATTTATCCATAACATCTTTTGCAATGGTAGCTTTGGCACCGTCACTCAGACGCTTGTAGATTCTTTCCAATGCGTTGTAAGCTTTCTTCGCAGAAGTGAGGTCATCCTGGCTCTTGATCGATTCAGCGGTCAAGAATGTCAGTTCATTCACCTTGCTCACGAATTCAGACGCTTCTTCCACAAATGCTGCATGTTCAACTGCCGCTTTATCCGTCAGACGGAAGTTGTCGACTTTAACAACGATGTCTTTTGCTTCATCAGGAGCACCTACGAAGAAGAAACGGATATAGTTGACGTTGTTGATTCTGAAATCTCCACCGGAATGAGTTGCAGCCGAGAACGGAAGGGCAACGTGATTCCAGCCGACCTGCGGCTCACCCACGATGTACTGACGAATGGTTACGGGATCCCAAGCGATTTCTTCTTTGTCATACTGACCGGAGGACGTGAGTTCGAGCCAGGAGTTGCTGAAATGTTTTTCCTGAGACTTGTCGCCGAAATCAAAGAATGCCAGATCGGATACATACAGTTCGAATTCAAGGGTATCCTTTCCGGTTGCATCATAAGCCTGAGGCAGAACAACCTGAGGAGCCTGACCGGTTCCGACTGTTGTGGTTGTGCATGCAGAACCTTCCTGTCTGTTTTCCTTATCCACTTTGAATGCAGCCCACGCTGTGTTGCATCCCCAAATCGGAAGAGAATGCTCGGTGGGAGTCATTTCCAATTTATCAAGTTCTTCATCGGAAAGCACCGTATAGATGACATCCAGGATGCAGGGATCTTCTACATGGATGGATCCGCCCCAACCGCCGTTGGTGTAGGAGTCCTCAATGGAAATCCAGATTGAATGTCCCTTGGAGAAATCCATGTATTCGGTGATATCATAAACACGATGTTTGGCAGCCAGACCTTTGTTCGGGACCGTTCCGCTTGCAACGTCCTCGTCCTCATAACGATAGAACTCGGTCCAGTTTTCACCATCGTTGGATACGCGGAGCAAAAGCTGCGCGCTGGTCATGGCTTCCCAGGTGACCTGTTTGACAGCGCGATAGTTGATGATGTCATATTTGTAAATGGTATGTCCGTTGCCATCGCTGAAACGCTGGTTGCCGTTCCAGCCTGCCGTACTTTCTACGAAGAACGGCTCTTCGGATTCGCCCGGAGTCTTGTCGTCTGCCGGCTTTTTCTCAACGATAAACGTATAAGTCTCATGCTCGCCTTCGATTGAGGTATCTTCTACTGTGAAGGTCTCATCCTGAAAACGGACGTTGCCAATTTTTACATCAAAACTGAAGGTTTCGGTATCTCCGGTATCTTCGTCTTCAACTTCAATATCTTCAGCAGGAGTAAACGCTTCATTGTTGAACAGACGAAGGAAATTCCATGCAGTTTTGTTCAACTCGCCGTCTGTCTTGTTGACCAAGTCCGAAATCGGAATCTGGATGGTGTTCCAGCCAACATTCAATTTCGGTGCATAGTCTGTAAGTTTAAAGCCAACCGCATTTTCCTGATGATCTGCTCCACCGGAAGAAGTCAGTTCAAACATGAATTCACCGATATTCTTCATCGTGTCAAGGTCGACGTATGCGTTGCTTTCATTCTTTCTGTAACCGACAAACAAATCGAATGCGATGAACTTCATTCCGCTGATATCGACGGGAGTATCGGCTTTGTAGGTGTACATAAAGCCTCCAACGCCAACCGAGCCGGACAATTCATAAGACTTGATTGCATTGGTTACCGGGATTGTTCCCTTAGGATTGACGCTTTCGCCGGTATACGCAATGTCCAGAATGACATCGCCGTCAATGGTTACGGCTCCGCCCCAACCATCATCGGGGAAAGAATCGAGAATTCTGACGTAGATTTTTTTCGGACCGCTCTTGTCAAGGAAAGAAGTCAGATCATAGGTGTGATCGTCGTACTTGTCACCGTATTTGTCATCAGCCCATTTGTGAGTTTCACAGACATAAACGTCTTTCCAGTTTGACTTATCCTGAGATACTTGCAACTTGATATGCTGACCGATGTTTGCCGTCCAGGTGACTTTTGTGGCGGATGCAAGATTCAAAGCAGGGTAGCAGTAAATAGTCTGCTTATTTCCGTCGCTGAATCTGCACCAGTTGTTCCAGCCGGCCGTAATGTCTTGCTCCTCATTCTCAACGTAGAGCATTTCTGCTCCGTCGTTCGGACGGAAGACATACGTTTCGTGTTTTTCATCTTCTGCATTAACAATCACGACGAAGCTCGTCAAGAGCATCACTGCAGCAAGAAGAATCGCAAGAACCTTCTTCATAAAGAACCTCCCATTGCATGTTTCTGTTTTTATAATGTAAAGCAATTAATGCTTTGTGCATTACATCAACAATTGTAACATTCACTATCTGAAAAGTCAATAAATACAACAAAAAAAGTTGAGTCACATCCGATTTCAAAGGCCGGACGGTCCGATGGCGGATAATTGAAAGATGTCTTTTCACGATTCCAGGCAAGGACCGAAAAGACGAGTGGAAATATCGTCCAGTTATTTATAAAGGCGGTGGCTGGAAAACAAAAAAGGGGCGCCGGTAATCGCCCCGATTTTTAAATGCGTTCAGTTTGTTTCGTAATATTGGACAATGGAGATGTTCAGATTTCCGTTTTTGACCCGCAAAGCATCAATGAGTGCTTTTTGCTGGGAAGGATCTTTCATCTGAATCCCATAAGTCAATTCAATCAAGGTTCCGTAATCGACGGTTTCCGTCTTTTCCAACGTGTGTCTTTTGCAGAATTGGTTCAGTTCCTCTTCAAACAGGGAGTCGAAATTCAATGTTTCCGGGATAGTGATTTTTAAATGAAGGGTTTGTGCTGACCGCTTATTGTTCCGTACGAGATCAAAGACTATGAGCACAATCAGAACCATTACGGCTGCCAAAATGGAAAAACCGTAGTAACCGATGCCGCAAGCCATGCCGCAGGCAATCGAGAGATACATATAAATCATATCTTTCGGGTCAGTGACAGAGTGCCGGAACCGAATCAGGGCAAGACCGCCGCCGATGCTGATGGCACGGGCCAGGTTGGAACCGACGCCCAGAACAATGATCGCGACAATGGGTCCGAGGGCCAGAACCGTGATGGCAGTAGAATTCCGAATCATGGTTTTTCTGTGTGTAAACATGTAAACAAGCATGATGACAAAAGAAATCAGAATGGCCATGCCCAAAATAACCAAAATAGTCTTTAAGGTCAGAGCGGAATTGCCTTCCTCGTACACATGCAGGTAGGCAAGAGGGTTTTCAAAGAATTCTTCCATAGAACGCGATATCCTCCTTAATGGTTTTTATATCCCGGTTTGGTTTTTGTTCTTGTATGATTTGCTGCAGATTGTGCAGTTTGAAGGAAGTCCCGATTTTTGAATAATTGCCGAAAGACAGGTTATATTTTGACATGATGGCCTGAAAGGGAAGAGGAACCGCCCCTTTGAATTTTACTTCCATCAGCATATATCCTTCCGGAAGCTGTGTTTCTCCATAAGAACCTTTTTTCAGATCCAGGTCATATCTTCGGCTGAGAATATGATAATCCAGAGTCACGCGAAAGTCAGGATTTTCTTTTCCCGAAAAAGCGATGCGCAGATAGGAAAGGAAGGTACGGGGTGAAACGCCGGTTCGATTCAGATAATAATCGATTTCGTTTAATATCTGATTGTCCAACTCACTGATCTGCTGCGGGCGAACCCGCGTCTGAAGATATTGGTTCATCTCTTTTAAAGGAAGGATTACGCGCCGCTTGATTCCGATCCCGTCCAGTTTTCTTTTGATTTCAAGGAAGACAGGGGTTGTGTCATCCGGAACACCGTAGCTGCGCAAGCGTAATTTCTCTTTGTATTTAGGCTTTTGAATGGAATCCCGGATTACATCGTCATCCGGCGTATCAAAATATAAATTGCAGACCAGATAGGGCTCACCGTTTACGTTATGAGAATCATAATTCATCAAGGTGAGAATATCCGCTTTCAATGAATCCAGGATCGATACGGGAAAGAGAAGTTTTTTCTCTCTTCGTTTAAAAGTGCTATTGGACATATGCAGCACCTCCGATAATCTTTTATATCTTACTGTAAAGATATGAATTATCGATGAACAGAACTCATTTTGCTTCAATAAAAGATTTTAAAGACTGAAGCTGTTTTTGTACGGAATCTCTGGACGGACCGCCTTTGACTTTTCTTTCGTCCACGCATTTTTCAAGATTGATGGCGTCATAAACAGAAGAATCGAAGGAAGGGTCAAAAGAATGGTATTCTTCAAGAGACAAGGTTTCAAAAGTTTTTCCGGTTTCCAGACAATAGGCTACGATTTGACCGACAATTTTATAAGCGGAACGGAAAGGCATGCCGTTTTTTACCAGATAATCGGCGCAATCGGTCGCATTGATAAAGCCGCCGGAGGCTGCCTGTCGCATGACATCCGGCCTGACTTTCAGTGTGTCGAGCATGGAAGTGAACAACTCAAGACAGATTTTAACCTGGTCGATGGAATCAAAGATGGCTTCTTTGTCTTCCTGCATATCCTTGTTGTAAGCAAGGGGGAGTCCTTTCATAACGGTCAAAAGCGTGATCAGATCCCCGTAAACCCGACCGGCTTTGCCTCTGACCAGCTCGGCAATATCCGGATTCTTTTTCTGAGGCATAATGGAAGAGCCGGTTGAAAAAGCGTCGTCCAGTTCCACAAAATGGAATTCAGAGGAGCACCAAAGGATAATTTCTTCGGAAAAACGGCTTAAATGCATGGAGATCTGTGCATTTGCATGTGCAAGTTCAATGACAAAATCCCGATCCGACACGCCATCCAGACTGTTTTCGGTTACGGAAGCAAATCCAAGTTCCCGGGCGACATAGTCCCGATCAATCGGGTAAGTGGTTCCGGCCAATGCGCAGGAGCCGAGCGGCATGACATTGGTGTGTTCGTATACTTCCTTGAGCCTTTGGATATCCCGCCTGAACATTTGTGCATAGGCAAGTACATAGTGCGCAAAGGTGACGGGCTGAGCTCTTTGTAAATGCGTATAACCGGGCATGATGGTATCGATGTTTTGTTCCGCGGTTTTGGCAATGCAGGACAGAAGACGGAACAGCAGGGACTGTATTTCCAGATTCTGATTCTTCAGATACATGCGAATGTCAAGCGCGACCTGGTCGTTGCGGCTCCTTGCAGTATGAAGGCGTTTTCCGGTATCTCCGATTCTTTCCGTCAGGACTTGTTCGACAAACATATGGATATCTTCCGCTTCAGGATCCGGAACAAGAGTTCCGCTCTCAAGGTCGGCCAGAATAGACAGCAGCGTGTCGGCAATCAAATCGGCTTCTTTTTGCTCAATAATGCCGCACCGACCCAGCATTTTGACATGTGCCACAGAGCCTTCAATGTCTTCCTTGTACATACGGGCATCAAAAGATATGGAGGAATTAAAATCATTAACTCTTGAATCCAGCGCTTTTTTAAAGCGACCCTCCCACATTTTCATACAATCTTATCCGGGACGTCCCGGTCTCCTTTCCGAAAAATCGGATTTATCCGTTAAAAGGCGGTACAAAGATGCACCGCCTGTCAAATGAATCACTGGTTGTTTTTACGTTCCTCGTCCAACAGAGCCTTGACCTGAATCGGAAGGCCGAAGAGGTTGATAAAGCCTGCGCTGTCTTTCTGGTTGTACGCGCCTCCGTCTTCGCCGAACGATGCAATGGTTTCGCTGTAGAGGGAGAACGGGGAAGTGACGCCTGCCAATTGGATGTTGCCCTTGTACAACTTCAGTTTTACTTCACCGCTGACGGTTTGCTGGGTTACGTCCACAAAGGCGTCCAACGCTTCGCGCAGGGGAGTGAACCACTGACCGAAATAGACAAGTTCCGCGTATTTTTGAGAGACGAGTTTCTTGTAATGCTGCGTATCGCGATCCAGAGTGATCATTTCCAGCGCTTCATGTGCGCGGTACAGAATGGTGCCTCCGGGAGTCTCATACACGCCGCGGCTCTTCATGCCGACCAAACGGTTTTCCACGATATCCAAAAGACCGATTCCGTTCGCTCCGCCGACCTGGTTCAAATAGCTGACCAATTCGACGGATTCCATGGTTTTGCCGTCAATTGCAACCGGAATTCCTTTTTCGAACTGGATGGTCAGGTAAGTCGGCTTATCCGGTGCCTGTTCCGGAGAAACAGACATTTCCAGAAAACCTTCCTTATTATATTGCGGTTCGTTGGCAGGGTTTTCCAGATCCAGTCCCTCATGTGAAAGATGCCAGATGTTCTTGTCCTTGGAATAATTGGTTTCCCGGGAGATCTTCAGCGGGACATGATGAGCTTCTGCGTAGTCAATTTCCTCATCCCTGGATTTGATGTTCCAGATACGCCAAGGGGCGATAATCTTGATATGAGGAGCAAAATGCTTGATGGAAAGTTCAAAACGGACCTGGTCGTTTCCTTTTCCCGTGCATCCGTGACAGATGGCGTCCGCATGTTCAGCCAGTGCAATTTCAGCCAAAGCCTTTGCAATGCAGGGGCGGGCATGCGACGTTCCGAGAAGATAGGTTTCATATTCGGCTCCTGCTTTGAGGCAGGGATAGATATAGTTTTCGACGTAATCCTTTTTCAGGTCCAGAACATACAGTTTGGATGCGCCGGTTGCCTTGGCTTTTTTTTCCAGCCCGTCAAGTTCGGTTCCTTGGCCTACGTCTCCGGAGACGGCGATAACTTCGCATCCTGGATAGTTTTCTTTGAGCCACGGAATGATGACCGATGTATCAAGACCGCCTGAATAGGCAAGTACAATTTTCTTAATGGATGTATCAGACATGATTATGCACCTCTTTGAATAATTATGCGAATATTATATCATAACTTGTATAATAATTCAATTGTAGGAATATACAACAATTCAGGAATAACAAGGCTGTTTTTGTCATATGTGCAAGGACTGTGTCAGGATTCAGCTTGAATCTGCTCATTTTCCTGTTGTTTCTTCTTCATCTGGGGGTCAATCATATACTTTTTGATGACCGGATAAGCTGCATAAGTATTCGTAAATGCAATCAGGACCATCAGATAGAACAGGGGAAGAACGGCCGGGATGATTACATTGATCTGCCACAGGAGAATCACAAGCAAAATGTTGACGGCCAATACGATGACCACCCACAAAATGGCCATCAGATTGCGCTTGATTCCCAGAATGGTAAAGATAACGGCATTCTTCAGCATCTTGAAGGTTTTGATGTTGAACGTAATCAGCATCGGGTAGATGTAGAAACGCATAATCCAATAAAGGACCAGCATTGCCGCCGTTATAAACAGCATCAGATCGTTCAGGAACGAGGATGCATTTGACCAGAAATAATAACCGTCGAATATCAGAATGGACAAAAAGAGGAAATCCACGATGCCGGTAATCAAACTCTGTTTCCAGTTTTTCTTGATCCCATAGAAGTAATCGCTGAAAACGAAAACGGGATCGCCTCGGACAATCGCACGGATACAGTAAATGGCGCCTGTGTTCTGAAATCCCCAGGTTGCAATCAAAAATAATGCACAGATAGCAATGAAAATATAGTATTTTGTAGCGTGATAAATCGGAATATTCAATTGCGCTCCGCTCATCAAAAGCCCGAGTTGAACATTCGGAGAAGACGTGAACAGGGAAGTCCCGAGCATGGTGGAAAAGGCAGGATCCGACTGGATGCCCGTTTTCGGAATGCTCAGGTAAAAGTAAACGATCAGAATAATCGGCACTACCATGAAAAGCATCATCAAATTGATGGAAAGCAATTGCGAGAAGTGTCTTTTGATCAATTTAAAATAAAACTTGATGGTGGGAGTACGATCCTCGTTCAGCTCTTCGGTTTTGAGCTTGTCCCGGTCAAGCAGCGGATCTTTCTTTTGGTTAAAGAATGCCATCATTCATTCCGTCCTTTCGGAAGAATTGTTTTGCCTCAGAATCTCAAAGGCCAGAACGGCCACCGAAGAGGCCGTATCGAGGGAACCGTTGAAGGTTCGTCCGTAGTCAATTCGGACAATTTGGCTTGCGTTTTGTATCAAATGAGAGGAAATGCCTCGTTTTTCGCCTCCCACGACCAGCAGCAGTGGATAAGTCAGATTTGCTTCTGTCATGGATACCGAATCCCGGATTCCGGCGCAAACAATGCTAAAACCGCACTCTTTGAAGGTCCGAACAATGTCTTCAACAGATCCTTTATATAAAGGAAGGATTTCAGACGCACCGGCGGATGCACGGCATACGATTCCGGCCGTTTCCATCCAGTTGCGTTCGGAAAGAACGATTCCGTTGACGCCTGCAGCGTACAAGGAACGGATGGAAGAACCGAAATTATAAGGATCTTCAACGCCTTCAATAAAAGCCCAGAAGGATCCATCCGGTCTGGATTCTTTGATGGAAGGGATGGTCCGAAGGGAACATTGAGCCAGAATGCCTCCATGGGTCTTGCCGCTGGACAGTTTCGATATGTCGTCCGGATCTGAAAGAATCAGTTCATAGTGGTACACATTGGCTTTGGATTCAAGGAAACGATACGTGCGGGATTTGGAGGACAACTTAGTGCGGTCGAAAAAAATCTTTTCGATTTGTCTGTCATTGTGACCCTGATCAATGCCGGAGAAGACGGCGTTGATGGAAGTCATACCTTCAAATAAACAACTGGTGTTTTGCAAAGAATCGTTCATACATGATACCTGGTTCAAAAAACGATGGAAAGCGACCGGAAAGGGGACTTTGAGCGACAGAAACAAAATGATACAAAATCAAAATTTTGTATCAAAACAGGGGCGAAAAATAGCGAAAATACGGGTTTCTTCCATCGGGACCTCTTTTGATACCTTTTGGATGACCTTTGATTCATTATACCACCGGTTGTTTGTTTTGACAAGAATATTCTTTGTCGGTTGATTTTTAATCCTGCGTTTATTTGTTTGTTTCTTTGTGATTCCTTTCTTCCTGTTTTCCTTTTTTCGAGTTCAGTAAAATACATGATAAGATCATTCTGCCAACTGAACCTTGATTCTTCTTCTATTCTCTGGGTCTGCCATTTCATTCTCTGACGCATATTGTCGCTTTGAAAGCGACCTTGATCCGGCATTGATCTGTTAAGATGAATCCCGGATCAGCCCGCCGGCTGACAAAGGATTGAATCGGTCCTGTAATCCGTTTTCTTGACATGTCCTTGTTTTTATCATTCAATGGACGCTGAATTCTTTTCTTTCTCATTCTTTCTGTTCTAAATTGCCTTGCAGTTTTATGTACAGGTTCCGATCTCAGGCATTTCTTGGGATCTAAACCAGTTGATGAATATTGTATTATACACTATAATACATAGATATAAATATTATTATATTATAGATATTATTATATAGGAGATATGTGCTATGACTGCAATTCACGTGGAAGGCTGGTATGGTTTTGATTCCTTCGATGAGGGGGTAATCGACTGTGAAATCGAGGTGTCAGACAATCTGGCTGCCAAACTGTTCAAAGTATTGGAACATTTCGGAGAGGATGAACTTGTTTCTATTTTAAACGACGAGGAGGAAGAATACGGACTGACCAAGAAGCAGAAAAAGGAATTGGAGACTGTTCTTGAAGAATTGATGGATTCCCTGCTGTTGGATGAAGAGGAAATCCCCGAGGGTGCAAGTCCAAGCATGACGGTTCATATGCATCTGACGGAATCGGATGAGTAAGAAAGAAAAACCTTTCGGCCTTTTCACGGCCAAATTATTTTTTGAATCTCTTTTATTATCTGTTTCTTTATGATATAATTTGCTTGCAATACATGATTGGAGGGTTTACCAATGCCTATTAAAATGCGTATTCTCTATGATTCGAGCAAGGGAAAAATCAAGCAGATAGCGGACAAAATCAAAACGACCTATGAGCTTTCCTTTAATTCGGTGGATGTCATCCCGCCGGCTTATTCCTGCGATAAAGAACGTATTGTGATTCTTGCTGTTTCAGGCAAGAGTGTGAGCAGTTCCCTGTCCCGCTTCCTTGGTGAACTGACCAAGGCGCGTGCGCAGAATACTGCATTGATTTTGGATGGCCCGGAGGAGAATGCGAACGCCATCAAAGAGATTCTGACCAAAGCAGGAACTCATGTCATTCCGGACGTAATGTATGTCAAATGCGGACTGTTTGGCGGTCTGAAAGACGAAGAGTGGAACCAGATCAAAGACTGGATTGATACCAAAGTCATCCCCAATCTGGCTTGAAATCCATTGAATAAAAAAGGCAGAACATCCTGATGTTGCGATGCTCTGCCTTTTTTCCTATTCTTTTCTTACTCGGCAATCAGGATATAATCGTATACCTCTTGCTGACCGTCAACGATATAAACTTCCAGATGAGAATAGTCGTTTGCCAACAAGGTCTTGATTTCATCGATATCTTCCTGACGGGCATCCTTTCCGGTCAGAACCGTAATGGCGAAACGGTCTTCCAGCTCCATGGACTTCAAGAGCTTTTTGACTGTCTCCAGTTCGCTGGGATCGGAAGCCATCATAGTCTTTCCGACAAATCCGATGTAATCATCCTTTTTGATTTCAATGTTGTTCAGCGTAGTGTCCCGGATAGAAATGGTAACCTGTCCGGTCACAACACTGTCCATTGCATCATTGAACATGGAAACGATTTCCGAGGAATCGTTGGATTCATAATTAATGGCAGATAAAGCGGCGTAACCGTCTCCGATGGTCCGGCTTTCCAGTACGTTCACTTCGGATTTGGTGTAGATTTCAGCTGCCTGACGGGCTGCCAAAATGATGTTGCTGTTGTTAGGAAGAACGAAAATTACATTTGCGTTCACTTCATCGAATGCCTTGAGAAAGTCCTCGGCCGAAGGATTCATGGTTTGTCCGCCGCTGACAATGGCATCCGCTCCCAAATCTCTGAAAAGCTGCTGGATGCCTTCGCCGGACGCAACGGCAATCGTCGCGTATTTCTTGCGAGGTTTGGGCGCAGGCTTTTCTTCCGGAATGGTTTCATTGTGCTGAACCGACATGTTCTCAATCTTGATGGTCAGGAACTCTCCGAACTTCTGGCAGAAAGCCAGGACCTTATCGGGGGTTTGGGTATGAACATGCAATTTCACAATGGAGTCGGTTTTGAAGCAGACAATGGAGTTGCCGATTTTCTTCAGATAATCCACGATGACCTTTTCATTGAAGGTTTTTGGATTGCATTTTGCATTTTGCAGACGAAGCAGGCATTCGGTACAATAACCGAATTCAAGGACGGAATCTTCATCGAAAGCGGAAAAATCAATTGCGGCAGGTGCCTTATTTGCCATAGCGGAGCCATGCCCGCTTTCGTCCTCGACGGTCTGTCCGGAAAGGATCATATTGAATCCTTCCATTATATATACAAGACCCGCTCCGCCTGAATCGATTACGCCGGCTTCTCTCAAAGCCGCCAAAAGTTCAGGCGTTCTTTGCAAAGATTCATTCATTTCTTTCGAAACGTCGGCAAACAGAGACTCGATGGTGGAATCCGGAGTGATACGGGATACCGCATAATCGATGGATTCGCGGGCAACGGTCAGAATTGTCCCTTCCGTCGGAGTTACGACTGCACTGTAAGCCTGTTTGACGCCGCTTTTCAAGGCCTTGCCGACCGTCGCAACATCCGCTTTGGTACATCCGTCAAAGACTTTGGACATACCGGCAAAAAGCTGAGACAGGATAACGCCTGAATTGCCACGTGCTCCGAGAAGCATCCCGTGAGCCAGTTTGTCGGAAACCGAACCCAGATTCTCTTCTTCCGAGTTCGAGGATATCGCGTTGACCCCTCCGTCCATGGTCATGGACATATTGTCACCGGTGTCTCCGTCCGGAACCGGAAAAACATTCAGATTGTTGACGGTTTCTGCCTTTGAATGCAAACGGGCCGCTCCGCCCTTAAACATTTTTGCAAACAAAGTACCGTCCAGAAAACGAAATGCCATTTCTTAATCCTCGCGCTTGTCACCCCAGAAGAAAAGTGCTACGGTTCCGGGTCCCGTATGGGAACCGATGACTGTACCGATGTGATTGATGAGTACTTTTCCGTTCATTTTTGTGAATTTGCTTTCAATCATATCTGCGACCGCTTTGGCATCATCCATACAATAGGATTGGGACATGTAAACTTTGCCGGAATAATCCAGGCCGTCCCTGGCATGGCTGACCATTTTTTCAACCATACGCATCATGCACTTTCTCTTGGGACGCACTTTCTCTCTCGGAACCAGTTTTCCCTGATAGTCTACGTTCATCAAGGGACAAATACCAAGGACTGTCCCGATGGCTCCGGCGGTTCTGGAAATTCGGCCGCCTTTAATAAAGAACTTCAGATCTCCCGAGAAAAACCAGTGATGCAGATAGAGTTTGTTTTCCTCCACCCAGTCGCGCAACTCGTCAATCGACATGCCTTCATCGCGTTTGTCGGCCACAGCATCCATCAAAAGACCGTAACCGGAAGATGCCGCAAGAGAATCCACAATGTAGAGTTTTCTTTCGGGATAGCGCGATCTTAATATCTCAGCGGCAGCATTGGCTGAATTGAGGACGCCTGAAATGCCCGAAGAAAGAGTAAGGTGAATAATGTCATGACCTTGCATAAGGAAAGGTTCAAAATAGGCCACAAATTCTTCGGCGTTGATTTGTGAGGTTTTGGAATCTGCGCCGCTGATCAAAGACTGGTAGAAATCTTCAATGCTTTGTGTTTGCCCGAGATCATCCGGATAATCTTTTCCATCCAAAGTATAGTGAAAGCAAATAAAATGGATATCTCTCTTTTCAAAATGCTCTCTGAAAAGATCGGCAGTTGAGCAACAGCTGACGATATACGAATTCATTCTTTTTTCTCCTTTAGGTTTCACCTTGGAAATCTGTCTTTTTCACATTTCTATATTGTACCACTTTTTTCAAAAAATGCAAATGCTTCCTTCTGCCCGTAAAGATAAAGCCGGTAGAGTTGCTCTATCGGCTATAGAATTGGATTCTACGCATGGTAGAATTATTCACTTTTAAACAGTTTCAACAGCTTTTTAAAATCTTTGATCTTGATATGAAACCCCAGGAACAGGACAATTTGCGCCGGGAAACCAATCAGGAAAAGCTGCCAGTAGAACTTTTGGGCAAAAAAATAAATGGAAAAACAGACAGAGGCAAGCACCGTCCAGATTAAGGCGGACAGGATATGAAAATTCTTTTTTTGATCTCCCCAGATGGAATTCTGGATCAGCCAGTTGACCAAAGCGGCGGGAACCGAATACAGAAGGATCAGATACATGGGTTCTGACGCGATAATCCAATAAAGGACAAAAGCAACTATGGAAGCAAACCAAAGCGCCGCAATGGATATCAGGGTGATGACTCGCGGCTGTATTTGTCTTTCTTTGCCGCGGCATACACTTCCTCTTCGGAAAGATGCGCATCGGACGGCACGGATTCTTCTGCGACTGAGTCTTCCGTTTCAACGGCTTTCGAGTGATCGGTGAGCATAATCTTTGTCAATTTACGGCCTAATTTCAAAAAGTCAAACAAAGTCAAAAAAGTCAGATTTTTAAAGATATTTCGCACGTAATTTCAAATAAAGGCTTTTAATCGGTTTTGGTTATGCCAATTTGACCTTCTTTGCCTTTGACTTTCTTTGCCCTTTGAAATAAAATACAATCGAAAAGTGAGGTGAACAATATGCTGGCGGATACCATTGCAAGAATGATTGAAAAAATGCTGGATGAGAGAGGCGGCGTCATTGAACTGCAGCGAAACGATTTTGCCAATCAGATTGGTTGCGTTCCCAGTCAGGTCAGTTACGTTATCACTTCCCGCTTTACGCCTCAGAACGGGTATATCATTGAGTCGCGCAGAGGCGGCGGCGGATACATCCGGATTATCAAAAAGGAAATTCACAGGGATGAATACCTGATGCATTTCTATTGTGCCATTGGGGATTCGATTGAAGAGAAAGATGCCTATACATTCATTCAGAATCTGTTTGGGACAGGCCTTATAACCGACCGCGAAGCAAGACTTCTGATGGGTGTCATGTCAAATACGGCATTGCAGAAACTGGACAATGCGACCAGGGCTTCCCTTCGTGCGACTATGTTCAAGCAAATTGTTCTGACCTTAATTCATTGATTTTGTAAAAGGCGGTGATTGATATGTTGTGTCAAAAATGTCAAAAAAATGAGGCTACGGTCTTCTACAAGGAAGTCCTGAACGGAAAAACACATTCCTACGCTTTCTGTCCTGCCTGTGCCGCTCAGTTGTACAAAGACGGCGAAATCCAGGATACAAGCTTTGATTTTTCAGATCCTTTCGATCTGCTCTCTGGTAAGCCCTTTGGGCTGGACAATCTGTTCTCCGGTCTTTTCGGTGTACCTCAGGTCGAATCTTCGAACGGCATTGGAAAAACGGTTTGCCCGGATTGCGGTATGTCCGTCTTTGAAATTCGGAAAACCGGTATGGCCGGCTGTCCGAAATGCTATGAGAATCTGCGGGACCTGTTGACTGAAATGACCCGCTCCATTCACGGAGATGTCAAACACGTGGGCAGAGTTCCGGGCAAACTGCAGGAAAAATACAACAAGGACGGAAAGCTGGATCAACTGAAATCGGAACTCAAAGACGCGATTGCATCCGAGAATTTCGAAAAGGCAGCGAAACTCAGGGATGAAATCAAGAAGATGGAATCCGACGGGCAACAGAAAAACGGCGATGCGTCGAAGGAGGAGTTATGAGCTGGTTTCAATCTGTAAACACAAAAGATAAAATGGTCATCAGTTCCAGGGTTCGGCTTGCAAGAAATATCCAGGGTTACCCTTTCCCCGGTCACATGACCAATCAACAGGCTGCCGAGGTGATTTCCAAAATCGGGAACGTGCTGGGGCGTAACGGCTTTGACCAGATCGATTTCAAGTCCATCTCTCCCCTGCAGGCTGCCGCATATGTGGAGCAACGTTACATCAGCCCTGCTTTTGCAAAGGAAAAACGGGAGCATACCCTGTTCTTGAACGAACCGTGCAACCTGTCCGTAATGGCATGCGAAGAAGACCATTTGAGAATTCAAAGCATTGAGCCCGGTCTTTCTCTGGAAAAGGCTTACGCCAATGCGATTTCGGTTGAAGAAATGCTGGATGCCCATATGGATATCGCGTTCGATAAGCAGTTTGGCTATCTGACCGCCTGCCCGACCAATCTTGGAACCGGCATGCGTGCCTCCATTATGGTTTTTCTTCCGGGGATTACCTTTACGGGTCACATCAATTCCCTGTCTTCCCAGCTGACCAAAATCGGTCTGACCATCCGCGGAGCGCACGGCGAAGGATCGGAAGCACAGGCCTGTGTGTACCAGATTTCCAATCAGATTTCCATGGGCCTTTCCGAGGAAGACATCATCAAAAAACTTAACGAGGTCGTCAGCATGGTGGTCGAAACCGAGACCGAAGCCGAAAAGGAACTCTACTCCAGATCCCACGATCAGTTGACCGACCGTGTCCTTCGTGCGGAAGGCGCACTGAAATATGCGTATATGATTTCCAGCGAGGAATTCATGAAACACTATGTTCAGATTCGTCTGGGCATGAATCTCGGTATCATTAAGGATATTCCGGAGGAGCAGTTCTATCCGCTGTTGATTGAAGTGATGCCTGCTACGCTTTGCCAGCTCTCAGATGAAGCCATCGGAGACGATGCACGTCGGGACCGTGCAAGAGCCGCATTCATTCAGAAGAAATTATCGAAAGAAACGGAGTGATTTTTATGACGTATAATTTTTCCGATCATGCAAATCGTATTCTCAACCTTGCCATCAGCGAAGCTTCCAAGCTTGGGCATTCGTTTGTCGGTTCGGAGCATCTGCTTTTGGGAATGCTTCAACTGGATGAAGCAGAAGTATGCCGTATGCTGAACGATGCGGGAGTTTCCTATGATGCGGCACTTGAGATGGTAAAGAAAGTGGACGGCGAGGGCGCACAAAACACCACCCTGTCCAATAACGATATCACCCCTCGTACAGCCGACATCATTGAGGTTGCCTCCGAAATCGCAATGCAGACCCAGCAGAACACCATCCGCGCCGAGTTCCTGCTTTACTCCATGCTGAAGAATTCTTCTTGCCTTGGCGTCAAGATCATGCGTCAGCTCCAGGTAGACGTTCAGAAACTGGCCGAAGACCTGGTTTACGCCATCCAGAATATGCTTGTGGAAAACTCAACGATGTATCATGAGAGCGCAGGAACACAGACCGAAACACAGGGCAAATCGGAATCCGGGAAAAAGAAGGTTCCGGACTCCTTGTCCAAATTCGGCCGTGATCTGACCCAGGCGGCAAGAGAAGGAAAACTGGATCCGATTATCGGACGGGAAAACGAAACCGAGCGGGTGATTCAGATCCTTTCCCGCCGGACCAAAAACAACCCCTGCCTGATCGGTGAACCGGGCGTTGGCAAGACCGCCATTGCCGAAGGATTGGCGGAAAAAATTGTGTCAGGCGACGTACCCGATACCCTCCGGGACAAAACCGTCTTTACACTGGATATCTCCTCGATGGTCGCGGGTTCCAAATACCGCGGCGAATTTGAGGAAAGAATCAAGAACGTCCTTCAAACGGTGATTCAATCCAAAAATATCATCCTGTTCATCGATGAGATTCATATGATTGTAGGCGCCGGAGACGCCGAAGGCGGCACTTCTGCTGCCAATATCCTGAAGCCTGCTCTGGCGCGCGGAGAGATTCAGCTGATTGGAGCGACCACCATCAACGAATATCGGAAGAACATTGAAAAAGATGCTGCGCTGGAACGCAGATTCCAGCCTGTTATGGTAGGCGAGCCTTCGGTGGAGAACGCCATTGAGATTTTGAAAGGCATCCGTCCTAAATTCGAGGAACACCATCATCTCCGCATTTCGGACGAGGCCATTGAGGCTGCCGTCAGACTTTCGGTCCGTTACATTAACGACCGGTTTCTGCCGGATAAAGCCATAGACCTGGTGGACGAAGCTGCATCCCGAATCCGGATTCATCACCATTCCATCACGCCCGATCTGAAGGAGATGAAGGAAAAGCTGGAAGGAATCCAAGCGGAGAAAAACCAGGCAGTTGAAGAACAGAACTTCGAACTGGCCGCTTCCCTGCGTGATAAGGAAAAGGAGGCACAGGCCAAATACGACGAAGCCAAAGCCAAATTCGATGAGCAGAATGCAAATGCAAATCTGACCGTTGGGGAAAATGATATTGCAGCGGTCGTTCAGCAGTGGACCGGCATTCCGGTAAGCAAACTGGAGGAAAGCGAAGGCGAACGCCTGCTGCATCTGGAAGACGCACTCAAGGCGCGTGTCATCGGACAGGACGACGCAATCTCGGCCATTTCCAAGGCCATCCGCCGTGGAAGAATGGGAATGAAAGACCCTCGCCGTCCGATTGGTTCCTTTATCTTTCTAGGCAAAACCGGCGTTGGTAAAACCGAACTGTGCAAAGCCCTAGCCGATATCCTCTTCGGAGACAAGAACGCCATGATCCGGCTTGACATGTCTGAATACATGGAAAAATACAGCGTTTCAAAACTGATCGGTTCCCCTCCGGGATACGTTGGATACGATGAGGGCGGACAGCTTACCGAACAGATTCGCCGCCATCCTTACAGCGTGGTCCTGTTCGATGAGATTGAAAAGGCGCACCCCGATGTATTCAACATCCTGCTTCAGGTCCTGGACGATGGAGTCCTGACGGATTCCCAAGGGCGTCACGTCGACTTCAAGAATACCATTATCATCATGACGTCCAATCTGGGCGCCGCGGCTGTAAAACAGACCGGAACCGTAGGATTCTCCTCTTCCAGCACCCGTGCTTCGGATGAAAAAGCGTCTCACGAAAGAATGATGAACGCATTGAAGGATTCGTTCCGTCCGGAGTTCCTGAACCGGATTGATGAGATTATCATC
>JAFTBN010000016.1 GCA_017455185.1 Clostridia bacterium | reverse complement strand
CATTTTGCATATTGGCAAAGAACTTGGCAAGAGTCCTTAGGGATTCTTTGCGCATTTTTTTGCAGTGGCTTTCAAAATGTGGATTTTTGTCCTTGTTGAAAGGCCGGGGTCCGAAAAACAAGGTTTTTCAGTAGACCCTATAGTAGTATTCGTTCTTCCGACAAATCAAAGATCCTTTCGGCAATTCGGAAATCAATGCTTCGTATTCACGAATCATCTGTTCGTTGCGTTCAGATTCGTTTTTTATGATTTGACCGATCAGCATTTTTATCACCCTGATTCGTTATACTACACAGAAACGGATTCGTCAATCTTTTGTGTGATAAAAATAACTTCGGATGGAAAGAGGATACTATGGAAAGGCAAAAAATAAAGACCTAAACCAAACATTTGGTGTTTGATTTAGGTCTCACTTGGTGGGGGATGGTGGATTCGGACCACCGAAGTCAGTGACAACAGATTTACAGTCTGCCCCCTTTGGCCGCTCGGGAAATCCCCCATATTGGAAAGCTGGTGATCGGAGTCGAACCAACAACCTGCTGATTACAAATCAGCTGCTCTGCCATTGAGCCACACCAGCATTTTTGTAACGGACCTATTTTAGCACCCGCTTGTGCATCTGTCAACCCCTTTTTTGAAATTTGTTTTGGGATCGGAATGCGGGGCCCCCGGTTTCGACACGGAGGGGCGCATGAAAAAGAAAAGCATCTGAAGTTTTTTTTCGATTAATCTTTTCAAAAAAAGAATTCTTTTGTATAATGGAAACGAAAAGAAAAAAGAAAGAGGGCCGTTTTATGCGCTCAAATCATGAAAATACCAAAAGGCATTCGATGCAAATAGGATATCCGGTCGCGGTCTTGCTGATTGCAGCCGTGATTCTTTGCGCAGCTCTGATTTTTTTGCCTTCGGGACGACAGGATTCTGAAAAGCAGCGGATCGATATGAAAATCGAGGTGTTCGAAGACCGCCCCGCAGAGGAGTTCGAACTTCTTTCCTCGCATGTGCTTCCTACCGAGTCGGATCCCAACCTGATTTTGTATTTGCAGCAGGCTTTGCTGGAGAAGCAGGAAGAGATTGACATTTCCTCCTTCAACCTGATTGCGGATGAAGCAGGGCAGAGGGTGCTTCTCGCTTCCATGAGCGAAGTGGCATACCTGGATGCCAATCTTTTCTATCTGGACAGTTCGTTCAGCCTTTATGCGGACGGGGAACGGATTACGCAGGTGCTTCCGCATTATCTGTACAAAGGGGAAGAACTGACGGAGATGGAACAGTTCTTCGAGGAGAAACTGGCACAGATTCTGGCTCCGGTAGGCGAAACCTGGAGCGACATGGAAAAGGCTCTGTATGTACACGATTACCTGGTCGACCACTTTAACTACGACCAGAGAATCTATGACCCGAACCAGGCGGAAAACGCCATTCATGACGGATACCACATGCTGACCGAAGGGGTCGGCGTGTGCCAGGCCTATACCGCCCTGTATTCCGAATTGCTGACCCGACTCGGAGTCGGCGTCTCCTACGTTATGAACGAGAGCATCAACCACATCTGGAACGTGGTGCAAATCGGGGACCGCTACTATCATGTGGACGTGACCTGGGACGACCCGATCGGGGCTATGCCCGGAAACGTCAGTCACGTTTTCTTCCTTCATTCGGATGACACCTGGGTCAACACCAACAACGGGAGCGGAGAAATCTCGCCTCACGGAAACGCATGGAGCAGCCCGGTGAAAGACATCTCGGGAACCTATTACGACAACTGGTGGGGTGAATCCGTCCGGAGTGCTTTCGTGAAATCGGGCAGTCGCTGGTACGCCATCAAAGGGGATATCCTGATTGAGACCGGCGCGTCATTCGTGGATTATACAAACGTCTACCGGTTCGAACCGTGGCACGTGTTCGGCAGTTCGAATTACTATCCGGACGCTGCCTTTACGGGTCTGTCCGGACGGGAGGGCGTACTGCTGTTCAACACCGAGAGCAAGATTTACGCATATGAGCCCGCCATCAAAGTCTTTACGGAACTTCTGGAATACGATGAAGGGGACGGATATCTGTACGGCAGTTATCTGGACGGAACGGTCATCCGCTATTACGTCAACACCAGCGCGGAACCGACGGGCGGCAAAATGAAAGAATTGCAGGTCAGTACGGTCTGGCAGAATCAATATGACTATACCCTGACCGAGGACAGAAGGATTCTTCTTGGAGCCTATAAAGGCTCGGAGAGCGAAATCGAAGTCCCGGCTACGGCCAATCTGGAAGGCGTCCTGTATCGGACGGTGATTGACAACACGGGCGGAGTCAGTCCCTGGAGCGCCGTTTCGGGCAAACTGACCGGACTGACGCTTGAGAAGGGCGTTGCGCTGTCGGCGGATTCCGCCGGACTGTTTTCCGGGTTTTCCAAACTGTCCAAACTGAACGTGTTGGGCCTGGATGTGAGCGCTGTGACCAGTTTCCAGAGGGCGTTCGCGCAGAACCCGGCCCTGAAGAGTCTGGATCTTTCGGGCTGGAATCTGTCTTCCCTGACAAACGCGAAGGATATGCTGGCGGGGGATACGGCACTTGACCTGATCAACGTTCCGTCCGCATTCCCGGCCGAGGCGGCTCTGCCGTACGAGAATTTCCGGGTGTACAACCCCAATCTGAGGATGTATTCGGGTGCCGAACTCCAGGCGGTTTCGTCCGCGACGGCGGGGAAGGTGCTCAAACGGGATAACCGCCCCTACATGACCGACAAGCTTGAACCGAAGGAAACGAATTACAATGGACGGTCCGTGCAGATCGAACCGCTGCAGACCGAATCGACCGGGAACGTGACATACGTGTATATGAACTCGGAGCATATCCCTTTGGGCGCCGCTCCGAAAAACGCGGGCACATACTATGTGTACGCCGTCGTGGAGGAGACCATCAAGTACCGCGGTTTTGTGACCGAAGAAGTGCAGCTGATCATCCGTCCGCTGGACGTGTACGTAACCGGAAACACCTATTCCAAGGGGTACCGTCAGCCGGATCCGGTCTTCACCGGAACCGTGGAAGGCGTCCTGCCCGGCGAGGAACTGAGTGTGCAATACATCCGTGACGCGGGCGAAACGCTCGGGGATTATCCCATCCGGGCCAGCCTGGCCAAAGAAAACGCAAACTATGTTCTGCACACCAAGGACGGCGTGCTGCACATCCTGCCCATGGATCTTTCCACGGGCGTCGCGCAGCTGAACCATACCACGTTTGAATACGACGGGACGGCTCATTGCCCCGAAGCACAGGTCCGCCTGGGTCTGACCGAACTGGTCGAGGGAGAGGATTATGAGCTGTCCTATGAGGACAACGTGCACGTCGGAACGGCGACCATGACCGTAAAGGGCCTGAACAATTATCTTGGCTCTTTCTCCAAAACATTCTATGTCACCAAGGCGACGGTCATCATCCGTCCGAAGGACGCAAAGAAACTGGTGGGAGAAGCCGATCCGGTGTTCGAGGCGACGTTTGAAGGCCTGATTGCGGGAGACGAGATTCCGGTTGTCCTGACCCGGGTCCCGGGCGAGAGCATCGGCGCCTATAAGATCACGGTTGCCCAAAGCACACCCGGAGACGACTACCGGGTCCAGACCGAAACCGGCTTGCTGGTCATTTACCGCGAGGGGGCTATTCCGCTCCAGGACGTGAGCGTGGAGTTTCCCGAACAGACCCGCATTTACAACGGACAGGCCCAGAAACCGACGGCCCGCCTGACCTACGAAGGAACTCTTCTGGCGCAGGGCAGGGATTACGAGCTGAGTTACGAGAACAACGTCAACGCCGGAAAGGCTGTGCTGATTGTGACCGGCGTGAACGATTACATGGGACAGCTGGAATTCCCCTTCGTCATCCAGAAGCGTCAGGCGCAGGTGACGATGAGCGAGTATTCCAAAATATACGGACAGAAGGATCCGGCTTATGCTTCCCGCGTATCCGGTCTTCTGGAAGGCGATACGCTGAGCGTGGCGTTTGAACGGGAACCGGGCGAGAACGTCGGAACGTATACGGTGAATCTGGTTGTCGGGGAGAACCCGAATTACGAGGTGTCCCTCACCCATGGCAAACTGGTTATTTCAAAGGCCAAACTGGAGATTTACACCAACGACGCGACCAAGACGTACGACGGAACGCCCCTGACGGCCGAGGGAGGCATCAGCGGCGTGGTTGAGGGAGATTCGGTCACCCTGAAGGTAACCGGAAGCCAGACCGAGGTCGGCGCAAGCGACAACACCTACACGCTGGAGTGGGGCGAGGGAACCGAGGCCGGAAACTATCAGATTTCCGATAAAATCGGCAAGTTGACCGTGACCGACGTCAAAGAATCCGAACCGCAGGAAACCGAACCGTCGGGACAGACCGAAACCGAATCCGAGAAACAGACCGAGAGGGCAACTGAAAAAGCGACTGCTCCTACACCGGCCAAGCAGACCGAGACCGGGGAGGAGAAACAGACCAACGATCTGGTCGAGGTCGTGTCAGGCTGCTTCGGCCGCCTGCCGGCGTCGGCTCTGGGCCTTTGCCTGCTTGTCGGGCTGGGCGGCGCCGTTCTCATCGGCCGGCGCAAAGGGCGTCGTGACCGGTAAGAACCCGAAATACAACAGAACAGAAGGAAAACGGAAAAAGAGCACAGAGCAAAAGGAGAAGAAGATGAAAAAGAATCGGACCTGGATTGTTTTGCTTTTGATTGTCAGTATGACGTTTTGCCTGTTGGCCGCCTGCGGGCAGGCCGACCCCCACGAGGCGGGGACGGAAACCGGAGAAGAAAAGCCGACCGAGACGCAGACCGAATCGGAAACCCAGCTGCCCCCTCCGATTGAGCCCCGTTTGTTCAACACCGACCTGAACGTGCTGCACTACACCGTGACCGGTTCCGAGGAATCGTATACCCCCTGGGAGGAAATCGCAGTGGAGGATGCGTCCGGGGACATCCTGACGGATGATATTTACGACCGGAACAACTGGCTGTCCGAGCGCTACGGCATCGACGTGACGGTAGAGTATTGCGGACACGAAAAACTCAAGGAAAAGGCGGATACGGCGATCGGGTCCGGCACACAGGACTTCCAGGTGCTGGATACCTTCGGCTTTTTGTCCGGCCGTCTGATGGGGCAGTCCTACTTCCTGAATATGCGGCAGATCGACACCATCGGGCTGTCCAACCCCTGGTGGAACCAGGACATCCTGGACACGTACAGCATCGCGGGCTTTGTGGAATTTGCAGCCTCGGATATGCTCTTTCTGGACCGCGGCGCCACCAGCATCATGATTTTCAACCAGGAAATGGCCGAGGAACTGGGCATCGAGGACCCGTACAGTCAGGTCCGTCAGGGCAAGTGGACCATGGAGGCGCTGGCGAAAAATCTTGAACTCGGGTACAGGGACAACGGGGACGGCATCATGGACGGAAACGATACATGGGGTCTTGTTGCCGGGGACGACCTGAATCTGGCGCTCTTCGAGGCGGCAGGGGAGAAGATCGTCCGCATGGACGAAGACGGTTATTTCTACTATGCCTTCCTTGAACCCGACGTACAGGAAGTGATGATGAATGTGTACGACGACATTATGCTCAATCAATATTTCTTCAACGCGTATCTCGAACGCGAGAACACCGTTCCTTCGTTCGATAACGGGCAGGCGCTGTTCACGTACGGAACCGCCAAAGTGACCAAATCGCTTCGTTCCATCGAACTGGTTTACGGTCTGATTCCGGTCCCGAAATACGCCGAGGAACAGAAGGAGTACATCAGCTGGGTGAACGCATGGCACGACAGCATGTTTGCGGTGATGGCGAACGTTTCGGATCCCGAAGCGGTCGGCGCGGCGCTTGAACTGATGAGTTACTATTCCTATCTGAACATCCGCTCGGATTTTTACGATACGGTCATCTGCGGCCGGGGCACGCGCAACGCGGAATCCATCGAAATGCTCAACATCCTGTTTGAGAACCGGGTGTATGATATGGGCATCACCAACGACACGGCAAATACTTTTGCCGACGCGGTGATGCGGAACACGGCAACGGGTTCGAGCAGTTTCGCCTCCTTGATCAGCTCGCACGAAAACGACATCCAATCTCACCTGGACGATATGAACGCACTGGTGGAAGAGTACAGCTTCAAATAAAAAAACATCCCGCAGGTCCGTGCGACCGGTGCGGGAAAGGATCTTGTCCGGCACGGCCCGCGTCTGCGGGCCGTGCCTTTTTTCACGGGGATGGTTCCGCCCAAAAAGCCCGGGGGAAGATTCCCCCGGGCAAAGGATGGAATGCGGAATGGGTCAGAGTTCCTTGACGCCTTCGAAGGCCAGAACCGCGTTGCCCGTCAGACGAACCTCGCCGTTCTCCACCCGTGCAATCAGGTCGCCTCCGGCCAGCTTGACCGTAATGTCGCGGTCGGGGTCGCAATAGCCGTTGACGATGGCGGCGATGGCCGCGGCGCAGGCGCCGGTGCCGCAGGCCAGGGTTTCCCCGTTCCCGCGCTCCCAGACGCGCATCCGGATGGTGCTCCGGTCGATGATGCGGACGAATTCGGTGTTGATGCGCTTCGGGAAGTAGCGGGCCTTTTCGAACTTGGGCCCGATTTCCGAAACCGGCACCCGGTCGGTCCGGTCGACGAAGACCACGGCGTGCGGGTTGCCCACGTTGACGCAGGTGACCTGGTACTCCCGGCCTCCGATTTCGATCTTCTTTCCGACGACCGGTTCGTTCGGCTTCCCGATTTTGGCCGGGATCTTTCCGGCGAGCAGGGTGTAGGCGCCCAGGTTCAGGGAAACCGACCCGACCCGTCCGTTGGACAGGATGACGTGTACGTCCTTGATGCCGCTGTCGGTCTCGATGCGCATCTCGGTCTTCTTCACGATGCCCTTGTCATACAGGTATTTGGCCACGCAGCGCAGGCAGTTGGCCGCGATGGTGCCCGAGGTTCCGTCCTTGTTGAAGATCTTCATCCGGGCGTCCGCCTGGTCGCTGTTCTCGATGAGGACCAGGCCGTCCCCTCCGATGGAGAAGTTGCGGTCGCACAGGTCCAGCGCCAGGGATTCGGGGCAGGTGATCTTTCCGTCCCGGTTGTCCAGGTAGATGTAATCGTTGCCCAGGGTCTGCATCTTGGAAAAGGGAATGGTCAGGCGTTCCTTGCGCATGTGGTTCAGGTCCACAAGCTCGGTGTTCTGCTGCGTGAAGCGGGATTTGAGGATGTCGGCCAGCGCGCTGGCGGTGTCCAGCGAGGACAGGCAGGCAATGCCTTTCTGCAGGCAGTGGCGGGACAGGCGGATGTGGTGCTCGATCATCTCGGGGTTGTTGGGCCGCGAGCTGATGACGTATTGCACCTTTCCTTCGTCGAGCAGGGTGTAGACGTTGAAATCCGGGTTGTCGTTGTGCACGACGGTGATGTCGATGCCCAGGTGGGAAATGACTTCGGCGGTTCCGTCGGTGGCGTAGATGTTCATGCCGAGGTCGGCGAATTTCTTGGCCACCCGTACGGCATCCAGCTTATCCGAGTTCTTGACCGAGAAGTATACGCCGCAGTTTTCCTCCCGCGGGTCGTTGAGATGGAAGCCGGCCGAAATCAGGCCCTTGTAGAGCGCCTCTTCGAGTGTCTTGCCCAGTCCCAGCACCTCGCCTGTGGATTTCATCTCGGGCCCGAGCATGGTGTTGACCTCGGTCAGCTTCTCAAAGGAGAAGACCGGGACCTTGACGGCCACATACGGGGATTCGGGATAAAGGCCGGTGCCGTATCCTTCCTCTTTGAGCGTGCCGCCCAGCATGACGCGGGTCGCCACGTCGACCATCGGGATGCCCGTGACCTTGGAAATGTACGGGATCGTGCGCGAGGCGCGCGGATTGACTTCGATGACGTACAGTTCGTTCTCGTAAATCAGGTACTGGATGTTGACCAGACCCCGGGTGCCGAGTTCGAGCGCCAGGTTGGTGGAGCATTCGACGATCTTTTCGCGCATGACGTCCGAAAGGGCGTAGGGCGGATAGACCGCGATGCTGTCGCCCGAGTGGATGCCCGCCCGTTCGATGTGTTCCATGATGCCGGGAATCAGGACGTCCTTTCCATCGAGGATCACGTCCACTTCCAGTTCGGTCCCCGACAGGTATTTGTCGACCAGAACCGGGTCGTCGATGCCGTTTTCCTCGATGATGGACATGTATTTGTTGACGTCCTCGTCGGTCCGGCAGATCATCATGTTCTGTCCGCCGATGACGTAGGAGGGACGGACCAGCACGGGATAGCCCAGCCGGTTGGCCACGGTCAGCGCCTCGGCGCGGCTCATGACGCCCGCGCCCTCGGGGCGGCGGATGTGGCAGCGCTCGAGCAAGGCTTCGAAGCGCGCCCGGTCTTCGGCCATATCGATGCCGTCGGCCGAGGTGCCCAGCACCCGGACGCCGCGGCGGTCGAGTTCGCCGGTCAGCTTGATGGCGGTCTGTCCGCCGAAGGCGACGACCACGCCGATGGGATTCTCCAGGCGCAGGATGTCGCACACGTCCTCGATGGTCAGCGGCTCGAAATAGAGCCGGTCGGCGATGTCGAAGTCGGTTGAAACCGTTTCGGGGTTGTTGTTGATGATGACGACGTCATAGCCCATATCCTTCAGGGCCCAGACGCAATGCACCGAGGAATAGTCGAATTCGATGCCCTGACCGATGCGGATCGGGCCTGAACCGAGAACGACCACGGTTTTCTTGTCGGGATGCAGGAAGGCCGAAGCCTCGTCGTGGGCGTATTCGTCGTGGGTTCCGTAGAAATACGGGGTCTGCGCGCGGAATTCGGCGGCGCAGGTGTCCACCATCTTGTAGACGGCGTGCCGGTGCTCAGGCAGGGAGGACGCGCCGGAGAGGGTGAGCAGAGCGTGGTCGGTGTATCCCAGCTTCTTGCCCTTCAGGTAGAGTTCGGGGTCGAGAGCCTGGCCCTTGAAGGGGGTCAGGCTGCGCTCAAAGGCCAGCAGGTTTTCCAGTTTGGACAGGAAGAAGGGATCGATCCTTGTCAGCTGCCAGACGGTCTTTGCGTCGATTCCGCGCCCGAGTGCCTGATAGATGCGGAAGAGGCGCCGGTCGTCGGTGATCTTCAGGGAGGCTATGGGATCCTCTCCCAGCAAATCCTGCTTGAAGTGCAGGCTGTCAAGCCCGATTTCGGCGCCGCGCACCGCTTTCTGCAGGGCCTCCTCGAACGAGGGGGCGATGGCCATGACTTCGCCGGTCGCCTTCATCTGGGTGCCCAGCGAGCGGTTGCTCCCCGCGAATTTGTCGAAGGGCCACTTCGGGATCTTGAGGACCACGTAGTCGATGGCGGGCTCGAATCCGGCAAAGGTCTTGCCGGTGATGTCGTTTCGGATTTCGTCCAGGGTATAGCCCAGGGCAATCTGGGTGGAGACCTTCGCAATCGGGTAGCCGGTCGCTTTGGAAGCCAGGGCCGAGGAACGCGAAACGCGCGGGTTGACTTCGATGACGGCGTAGGTGTCCGAGGCGGGATCCAGCGCGAACTGGCAGTTGCATCCGCCCTCGATTCCCAGCTCGTCGATGATGTCCAGCGCGGCCGAGCGGAGCATCTGATACTCGCGGTCGGCCAGCGTCAGGGCGGGCGCGACGACGATCGAGTCGCCCGTATGGACGCCGACGGGGTCGAAGTTTTCCATCGAGCAGACCGTGATGCGGTTGCCGTTGTGGTCCCGCATGACCTCAAACTCGATTTCCTTCCAGCCGTAAATGTATTTTTCCACCAGGATCTGGGTGATGGGGGACTGCTCCAGTCCGTTGGCCGCGACGCTTACCAGTTCCTCGCGGTTCTGCGCGACGCCTCCTCCGAATCCGCCCAGGGTGAAGGCCGGCCGGATGATGACGGGGTACCCGATGCGCTCGGCGACCGCCAGGGCGCCTTCCAGGTCGGTTGCGATGTCGGAGGGAATCAGGGGCTGCCCGATTTTCTGCATGGTTTCCTTGAACAGTTCCCGGTCTTCCGCCTTGATGATCGCTTCGGCGTTCGTGCCGAGCAGGCGGATGCCCCGGTCCTCCAGAAAGCCGTCCCGGTAGAGCTGCATGGCCAGCGTCAGACCGGTCTGTCCGCCCAGGGTGGCCAGGATGCTGTCGGGCTTTTCCTTGTCCAGGATGCGCTTGACGGTTTCCAGGGTCAGGGGCTCAAGGTAGATTTCGTCTGCCAGGGCCCGGTCGGTCATGATGGTGGCCGGGTTGGAGTTGAGCAGGACCACGTTGATCCCGCGGCTTTTCAGTATGCGGCAGGCCTGCGCGCCCGCGTAGTCGAATTCGGCGGCCTGGCCGATGACGATCGGACCGGACCCGATGACCAGAACTTTGCGGATAGTAGGATTCAGCGGCATCTCAATTTTCCTCCTTGCCGTCCAGCATCCGCCGGACAAATTCATCGAACAGGTAACGGCTGTCGTGGGGTCCCGCGCAGGCTTCGGGGTGGTATTGCACCGAGAAGGCCCGCAGATTCGGGTAGGCGATGCCCTCCACGGTTCCGTCGTTGACGTTGATCAGGCGCAGGCGCGCGTCGCGGGGAAGGGTGGACGTCCGGACCGCGTAGCCGTGGTTCTGGCTCGTGATGTAGATCCGTCCGGTCTCCAGGTCCTTGACGGGCTGGTTGGCGCCCCGGTGTCCGTATTTGAGCTTTTCGGTCTCGGCGCCGGCCGCCAGGGCCAGGATCTGGTGCCCCAGGCAAATGCCGAACAGGGGAATCTTTCCCAAAAGTTTCCGGACCTCTTCGATGACGGCCCGGTTCTCGGCCGGGTCGCCCGGTCCGTTGGAGAGCATGACGCCGTCGTAGGACTCTCCGTTTTGCGGATGGAGGATTTCGTCCGCGGGCGTGCCGGCGGGCACGACGGTGACGTCGCAGCCCCGCTCGCCCAGCGAGCGGACGATGTTTTCCTTGGTGCCGAAGTCATACAGCGCCACATGCAGGTGCCGCTTTCTTCCGGGCACGTCCGAACCCGGATGGAAGGAAGGGGCGGAGCAGGTGGTCGCGGCGACGGCGCCTTTGACCGCGTAACTTTGCAGGGTTTCGTCTTTCTTTGCGTCGTAGGCCGCATCGGGCGCGCGCCGGGTGATCCGGACGTTCATGACGCCGGCTTCCCGGATGATTTCGGTCAGGGCCCGGGTGTCGATGCCGCAGATGCCCAGGACGCCCTGCTGTTTCAGGAAGTCGTCCAGTTTGCCTTTGCAGCGGTAGTTGGAGGGGGTGTCGCAGACTTCGCGCACCACGTAGGCCTTTACGTGCACCTTCGTGGATTCGAGGTCTTCGGGAATGACTCCGTAATTCCCGATGAGCGGAAAGGTCTGAACCAGAACCTGTCCGAAATAACTGGGGTCGGTCAGGGATTCGAGATAGCCGGTCATGGCGGTGGTGAACACAATTTCGCCCACGACGTCGTCCGTTCGGTCATCTGCCCCGAAGGAGCGGCCTTCGAATACATGCCCGTTCTGAAGCACAAGATACATTTTTTGCATGGCTTGCGTATCCTTTCTTTTTGTTCTATGCGCCGAAAAACACCGGTGAGTCGGAGAACCGGCCTTGGGCCCGGTCTCCACCGGCGTTTTTCGTAGTTGTTCTATCTTTTCCCTTCGACGTCGGGTCCGCCGAGCAGCCGGACCAGTACGGCCTTCTGGGCGTGAAGCCGGTTTTCGGCCTCGTCGAAGATTTCCTTGGCGTGGGCTTCCAGCACGTCCTCGGTGATTTCCTCCCCGCGGTGGGCGGGCAGGCAGTGCAGCACGATGGCGTCGGGTTTGGCCGCCTGCATGACGCGGGCGTTGATCTGGTATTCCCGGAAGACTTTTTTGCGGGTCTCGGCTTCCTGCTCCTGGCCCATGCTGGCCCAGACGTCGGTGTAAAGTACGTCGGCGTCCCGTGCGGCTTCCTGAATATCCTGGGTGACGGTGAGCAGTCCGCTCTCCTTGCCCCACTGCATCAGGGCCTCGTCGGGCAGATAGCCCTTCGGGCAGGCCAGCGCGCACTTCACGCCCATCTTGATCATGCCGACCATGAGCGAGTTGGCCATGTTGTTGCCGTCGCCGATGAAGCAGAATTTCAGTCCCTTGAAAGACCCTTTGTATTCCCGAATGGTCATCAGGTCGGCCAGGACCTGGCAGGGATGGCAATAGTCGGTCAGCCCGTTGATAATCGGGATGGAGCCGTAGCTGGCCAGCTCTTCCACGTCGCTCTGCTTGTATGTGCGGATCATGATGCCGTCCAGATAGCGGGAGAGCACCCGGGCGGTGTCGCGGATCGGTTCGCCCCGGCCGAGCTGGATGTCGTGCGAGGAGAGAAAGAGAGCCTGTCCGCCCAGCTGGTACATACCGGTTTCAAACGAGACACGGGTCCGGGTGGAGGATTTGGTGAAGATCATGCCCAGCGTCTTGCCGGCCAGATACTTGTGTTCGATGCCGTTCTTCTGTTCGTACTTGAGCTGGTCCGCCAGATTCAGGATGTCCAGAATCTCTTCGGGCGAGCAGTCCATAAGGGTCAGCAAATGTTTCATTTCGTATATCCTTTTCGATGGAATTTCCATGGAATTTCTGTTTCGGTCAGTCCGGTTTCTTTGCCTGCGACGCCTTGGCTACGGCGCGGGTCAGACGGGCGATGCCGTCGTCGATCTCCTCGGGCGTCAGGTTGAGCGGGGGCAGCAGGCGGACCTTGTCCTTGGCCGTCAGGACGAGCAGGTGCTCCTCCAGGGCCGCGTTGGCCACGGCGCGGGCGTTTTCCACTTCCAGCCCGATCATCAGTCCAAGACCGGTGACCGCGCCGACGCCCGGGATGGCGGCCGCTTTTTTGCGCAGGCGGTCTGCCCGCTCCCTTACGGTGGCGAGGAAGGGCTCGTCCAGGCGCTGCAGGATGTTCAGCGCGCCGGCGCATGCGACCGGGTTGCCGCCGAAGGTGGAACCGTGTTTGCCCGGTCCGAGCACGTTCCGGACGCGCTCTCCGAGGAGGCATGCCCCGATGGGCAGTCCGCCGCCCAGTCCCTTGGCGGTGGTGAAAACGTCGGGCGAAAGCCCGTATTGCTCGAAGGCGTACAGCGTGCCCGTCCGGCCGTTGCCGGTCTGCACTTCGTCGACCATCAGGAGGATGTCCCGCCGCTTGCATTCGCGCTCGATGGCCCGGACGAAGGAGGGGGCAAGCGCCCTGACGCCGCCTTCGCCCTGCACGCACTCGAAGAGGACGGCGCAGGTGCCGGGATGGGCGTCCAGCGCCCGGATCAGGGCCTCTTCGTCGTCGGCCGGGGTGTGGTAGAATCCGGCGGGGAAGGGACCGAAATCCGTATGGAAGACGGCCTGACCCGTGGCGGCCAGTGTGGCCAGCGTGCGTCCGTGGAAGGACTGCTCCAGGGTCAGGATTTCATGGCAACCGGGGCCTTTGTGCTCGTGGCCCCATTTGCGGGCGACCTTGATGGCGCACTCGTTGGCCTCGGCGCCCGAGTTGCCGAAAAACACCTGCTTCATGCCGGTGCGGCGGCAGAGTTCTTCGGCCAGAGCCACGTCGGGCTCGGAATAGTACAGATTGGAAGTATGCGCCAGTTTTTTGACCTGGGCGATGACGGCCTCGGCCCAGACCGGGTCTGAGGCTCCGAAGGTGTTGACCGCGATGCCGGACCCGAAATCCAGATACAGGGTTCCGTCCTCGGCCTTCAGATAGGCGCCGTGTCCGCCCTCGCACAGGGCCAGGGGAAACCGGGAATAGGTCGGCGCGATCCAGGCGGCGTCCCGTTCGAACAGGGAGGAAGAATGGGGTTCCATACAAGACTCACTTTCATACCCGGCCCGGGTCGGGGGTCAGGGGTGTTTGCAGCGCTTCGGGTACGGGCTGACCCGCCCGGCGCAGGCATTCCCGCACGGGCTCAAGCAGAGCCGCGTCCCAGTCTTCGGGACGGCGGGGGTAGACGAAGGTCTGTCCGTGCAGGCCGAACTTTGAGGCGCCCTGCGCGTTTTCGGGCAGGTCGTCGAAGAACAGGCATTCTCCGGGGACAAGACCGTATTTGCCGCACAGGGCGGCGAAGATGGCCGGATCCGGCTTGAGCAGCCTGACGTCGCACGAAAGAAGCAAACCGTCGGTCAGTTCCAGAAAGGCGAATTTCTCTCTGGACCGCTCGAATCCGAACGAGGAAAAATTGGACAGGACGTAAAGCCCGAATCCCGCCTCCTTCAGCCGGCGCAGCCAGGGCCCGGTGTAGGCAAAGGGGCGGCACATCTCTCCGTAATGCGAAAGCATCCGGGGGATCCAGTTCCCGTATTGCGGTCCGACCGAGTCCGTCAGCATCCGGGTGATTTCTTCTTCGGGATAAAGGCCCTGGTCCATGGTCCGCCAGAGCGGATTCTTGACGGCGCGCTCGCCGATGACCGCAATGCCCTCCTCGGAGCAGCCGCTTTTCCGGAGAAAACCGGACCAGTCAAAGTCGATCAGCACCATCCCGATGTCAAATACAATGTTCCGGATCATGACGCCCTCAGCGGAACATGGTTCCGTATCCGCGGTCGGACAGGATTTCCAGCAGCAGCGAATGCGGCACCCGGCCGTCGATGATGACGCAGTGCTTGACGCCCCGGCGGATGGCTTCGACGCAGCATTCGATCTTGGGAATCATGCCGCCCTTGATGATGCCTTCCTTGAAATACTGGGGCACTTCGCTGACCTGGATTTCGGGAATGAGGGAAGAGGGGTCGGAGGTGTCGCGCAGAATGCCGCGGATGTCGGTCATGGAAATCATGGCGTAGGCCCGCAGGGCGCCCGCCAGCTGGGAGGCCACCGTGTCGGCGTTGATGTTGTACGAGGCGCCGCGGCTGTCGCAGCCCACCGTGGAGATGACCGGGATGTATCCGGCCTTCAGCACATCGAGCACCGGTTCGGTGTTGACCTTTGTGATCTGCCCGACCAGGCCCAGCTCCTGCCGGACCGGCTTGCAGACCAGCATGTGGCCGTCGATGCCCGAAAGGCCGATGGCCCGTCCGCCCAGGGTGTGAATCCGGTTGACCAGGTCCTTGTTGACCTTGCCGCACAGCACCATCTGCACGACCTCCATGGATTCTTCGTCGGTGACCCGCAGCCCGTCGACGAAATGCGACTCAATCTGCATCCGGGACAGGGTCGAGGAAATCTCGGGGCCCCCGCCGTGCACCAGCACCACCCGGATGCCGATCTGGGACAGGAGCACGATGTCCTGCAGGACGCAGCGCTTGAGTTCTTCGTTGACCATGGCGTTCCCGCCGTATTTGACCACCAGGGTCTGGCCGCTGTATTTCTTGATGTAGGGAAGGGCCTGGGCCAGGTACGAGGCCTGTTCCAGTTCCTTCTTCTCCTGCTCGGAGAAGTCCGCCGTCAGAGGGGACGGATTCTTTGGATCTTTGCGTTCGTTTGCCATGGGGGCTCCTTACGTCCGGTAATCGCCGTTGATGCGTACGTATTCATAGGTCAGGTCGCAGCCGAAGGCCGTGGCCTGCGCTTCTCCGTCGTGCAGACGGATGCGGATTTCGATTTCTTTTTCCAGCAGGATCTCCTTGGCCTTTTCCTCGGAGAAGGGAACGCCGGCTCCGTCCCGGCAGACCGCGATCTCGCCCTTGGCCGAGACGAAGTCCACGTCGACCCGGTCGATGTCGACCGGTACGCCCGCGTATCCGATGGCGCACAGCACGCGCCCCCAGTTGGCGTCGGCCCCGAACAGGGCCGCCTTGGTCAGGGAGGAGCAGGCGACGCTCTTGGCCACTCTCCGCGCGCTTTCCTTGTCGGCCGCGCCGCTGACCGTGACTTCCATGCGTCGCGTGGCGCCTTCTCCGTCCGCGCTGATCTGCCGGCAGAGCGTCGAGGTCAGGGCGTGGAGCGCCTGACAAAAGACGTCGTACCCGGGGTCGGTCTCACGTCTTAGGGTCCGGTTGCCCGCCCGGCCGTTGGCCAGGATGCAGAGCGTGTCGTTGGTCGAGGTGTCCCCGTCGACGCTGACCATGTTGAAGGTGTCCTGCGCGTCGGCGCGCAGCGCCCGCTCGAGCAGGTCCGGGGTGATGGAGACGTCGGTCGTGAGGAAGACCAGCATGGTGGCCAGGTTGGGATGGATCATGCCCGAACCTTTGGCGATGCCCCCGATGGCGCATGTTTTGCCGTCCAGCTCGAAGGCAAAGGATTCGGATTTGGTTTTGGTGTCGGTGGTCATGATGGCCTCGTTGGCTTCCAGCGACCCGTCCGCGCTCAGGGCTTCCACCAGCGCGGGGATGCCCGCGGCGATCGGCTCGATGGAGAGCGGCTGCCCGATGACGCCGGTGGACGCCACGACGACGTCCGAGGCCGGGATGCCCAGTGCTCCGGCCGCAAGGTCCGCCATGGCCCGTGCGACCTGCAGTCCGTCCCGGTTGCAGGTGTTGGCGTTTCCGCTGTTGGCGATCACGGCCTGCGCGTATCCGTCCTTCAGGTGCTCGCGGGTCACGTAAATCGGGGCCCCCTTGACCAGGTTGGAGGTGTACAGCGCGGCGGCGCTGGCGCGGGTGTCCGAGACAATCAGGGCCAGGTCCCGTTTGGTTTTGTTGTGCCGGATGCCGCAATGAATGCCGGCGGCTTTGAATCCGGCGGGGGCGCAGATGCCTCCGGGTATTTTCGAAATGGTGGTTTGCATATCCGTTCCTCGGGACTCAGTCCCTATTCTTTTTTCGGTTGTTTTTTTCGGCTTTGCCGTCCCGGCGTCTATGCGTCCTCGCTCAGTCCGAAGCGCAGGCGCAGGCACTGTACGGCGGCGCCGGAGGCGCCTTTGCCCAGGTTGTCGAAGTGGGCCAGAAGCAGGATCCGATCCTCGTTGCCGTGCACCGAGATAGACAGCTCGTTGCTGTCCCGGAGCAGGTTGGCCGAGGCGAAGGAGCGGTCGAAGCTCTCGCCGAAGGGAAGCACGTGAACGTGCCCTTTTCTTTCGTAATGGGACGCCAGGACGGCGTGGATTTCTTCGGGGGTCTTTCTCTCGCTCAGCAGATCGGCATACAGGGGGATGCTGGTCTGCATGCCCTGCGGGAAGTCCGCCACGATCGGGGCAAAGATGGGCACGCGCGAAAGGTTTGCGACGTGCACCATTTCCCGCAGATGCTTGTGGTTCTGGGACAGACCGTATTGCCGGGGCGCGTCGAGCAGGGGCGAGCGGTCCGGGGCTTCGTATTCGGCGATCATGTTCTTTCCGCCGCCCGTATAGCCGGTCAGGGAATAGCAGACCAGCGGATAGTCGGCCGGGAGAATGCCGGCGGCCCGCAGCGGATAGACCAGGGAAAGGAAGCCCGATGCGTGACAGCCCGGAACGGCAATCCGGTTGGACTCCCGGACGGCCCGTTCGTGTTCGGGGGAGAGTTCGGGGAACCCGTACGCCCAGCCCGGGGAGGTGCGGTGCGCGGTGGAGGCGTCAAACAGCACGACGCGCGGGTCGCGGCACAGCTCGGCCGCCTCGACGGCCGCCGCGTCGGGCAGGCACAAAAAGGTGGCGTCGCTGCTTTCCATCATAGCCGCACGGGCTTCGGCGTCTTTTCTTTTTTCGGGCGGTATGAGCAGCAGTTCGACCTCTTTGCGGTCCAGCAGGGGCCCGAGCTGTTCCCGCAGCCGCAATCCGGTGGTGCCTTCCTGTCCGTCGATGTAAACCTGAATCGGACGCTTGTGCATAATCGAATCCGCTCCTTTCTCATTTTTGCTTCATTATAGGATGGAAAGTGGGGAAAGTCAATCGGCAGAATGCATAATTATCTCTTTTTTATTCGTTAAACCCCATATAAATGCACTCAAAATGCATAATTATTAAATATATCCCTCTTTTATGCAGAAATCGAGACCCCGGCGGAGCAGAACGTCCCGGTCGTTGAGCAAAGGGTCTTCGATGACCTCGTCGAGCAGGCGGGACAGGGTGATGCCCACCGCCCGTCCGGGCTGAACGCCGGCCTCGATCAGGTCGTCCCCCTTCAGGGCCAGATCGGCCAGGCGGACGCAGTCCCCGCTTTGGATGCTCTGTTCTAAAAGCCTTTGCATAGGCGCGCATCCCATCCCGAAGACGTCCCGCACTTCAAGCAGCGCCCGGGCCGTGCCGCCGTAGGCGCGCAAAAGGCGCCGGGCCGCGGGGGCGGTGGGAATCAGTTCCTCGCTCTCGCCCATCGTCAGGAGCAGGACGTCGTCGAACAGGGTCTTGGGGGTGTTCAGGCGGCGCAAAAGGTCGTAAACCGCTCCGGTCGGCCTTGACCAGACAAGGAAGGACAGCCGGGGCAGCGCCTCGCGCGGCAGACGGTCGATCCGGTCGGGGTCATCCTGGGGCGCGCAGGTCGGGAAAAGGGATTCGTACAGACCAAGGTCAACCAGCATCCGGAGACCCTGCCCGGCCCGCGGACCCAGGAGCAGGGGCATCAGTTCGCCGCCTACCCGCTCGTTGGACAGGGAAGCGACTCCGCCCGCGAGCGCACGGACGGCGTCTTCCAGTCCGGAATCCAGGGCAAAGTCCAGCCGGTTGGCAAAGCGGACCGCGCGCAGGATGCGCAGATGGTCCTCCTCCAGCCGGACGCGGGGATCCCCGACCATCCGGATCTGCCTGTCCTGCAGGTCCTTTTGCCCGCCGAACCGGTCGACCAGCGTCCCGTCGGGAGCCTGGGCCATGGCGTTGATTGTAAAGTCGCGCCGTCCCAGATCTTTGGACAGGTCGGCGGTAAAGCGGACCTCATCGGGACGACGCGAATCGGTATATTGGCTTTCTTCCCGGTAGGTCGTAATCTCCACCGGGCCGTTTTCGGTTTCCACGCGGATGGTGCCGTAGCGGGCCGCATCCGCAACCGGGGAAAGTCCGGCGCCGCGGAGAACGGCGGCGGTCTGTTCGGGCAGGGAGGAGACGGTCAGGTCAAAGTCCTGCGGCGTCAGACCGAGAAGACGGTCCCGGACACAGCCGCCCACAAAATAGGGATTGCACCCGTTTTGCGCCAGCCATTCGATTAAAGATTGAACGGTTTGCATGAGCGTGTCTCCTTTCCGACCCGGATTTATCTTTTTGATTATAGCATTATAAAAGATAAATGTAAAGAGAAAAGAGAAAAGAAACAGAAAATTCCAAAGGTTCGTAGTAACTACTCAGCGGGTTTATTTTCCTCGTTGAGTGTTATTGCAAGATTTTATAGTTCAATTTGCAACTTTCAAATCGTCAGCTTGCAACCTTTCTCGGGCTCTTTTTCATGTTTTCTCGAGTTCATTTTTTAGCCTTATT
>JAFTBN010000015.1 GCA_017455185.1 Clostridia bacterium | reverse complement strand
TTCTCGGCATAATACTTTCTGATAGAAAGACTTATAAAGCAACTTATTGCACGGATTTTTTGTATGAGTCGTCTGAATTCATGCTTCGGGAGTGAAAGAACATACCATATCAGCGCAATCTTGCTTCTTTTATCGACTAAAGTCATGAATGCTCTGAAATTATTATGCCGAGATGAGTATGGGAGAACATAGTATTTCTCTGGGAAAAGAAGCATCAACTCGGCATAACATCTATCTCGGCATAAGGCGGGTTATGCCGAGCTCGGCATAACCCGCCCTGAGGGCTTCCTTCATCTGTTGGTCGGACGACTCCGTTCTCCATTACCCCGCTTTTCAGGAATTTCTTAATGAGTTGGATTACCCGTTCATCTTTTACTTCCTGTCTGAGCAGATTCAGCAACTTTTCGTGGTTCAGCGTATCGAAGTATTTGGATAGGTCCAGTAAAACCGCCCATTCATACCCCTGTTTAGCATATTCCAGTATTCGGTTGATGGCATCTTTTGCGCTCCTTCCCGGACGGTAGCCGTAACTGCCGTCTGCGAATAGCGGTTCATAGATCGGTGTCAGCATCTGTGCGATTCCTTGCTGTACGATTCTGTCCTTGACAGTCGGTATCCCAAGATCTCGTTTTCCCCCGTTGTCTTTCGGTATTTCTTTTCGTCTTACCGGATCCGGCTTGTACTTTCCCTTTAGGATGCTTTCTATCAGTTCCTTTCCGTGTTCTTTGAGCCATGGGAGCGCCTCCTCTACGGTCATCCCGTCAACTCCCGGTGCTCCGTTGTTCGCCTTGACTCGCTTGTAAGCCCTGTTCAGATTGTCTCTGTTCAGAATCTTTTCCAACAAGTCAGGCCCTCTGCCTTCCGTTTCCCTCGGCTCGGGCTGGACTCCGCTCTGCGCTCCCGCATACTTTTCACCTTCCGTGCTATTCCTTTGCGGGCAGCCACTGTTTTCAGTGTATTCTGCTTTCTTCACTTCGTCCTCCTTCCTCCGGTTACTCCGGCCATGTTGATTCAGCCCTTCCCGTTTCCGGTACTACGGCCTCAGCTGACTTCTGCATGCTCAGCACAGCCTTTCAGCTGTGGTTACCTTTCTCAAGGCTTTCCATGCAGATCTCCCCGGGTACCACACGTTTCTTTCCCTCCATCTACCTGCCATATTTATCTATCTTGATTCCGTGTAGCTATTGGGCTTCAGTCTGTATTGCAACCTTACCCTCTCAATAGACCTGATATGGTTCCTGTTCGTCAGGCCAGAGGTTTGCCCCGCAACTCATTCGTCGCATCCGGCTTCCTTCAGATTCCACTTCGCAGTGGACACCCTTGCCTTCGACTATATCCTTCCCACTACCGGGCGGATTCGGGTCTTTCACCCTTTAGAAACGTGCGCCGCCGGGCGCACAATGAAAAAGCACCCCCGGCCGGGGGTGCTTTTTGCATGAACGTACGGTTCAGGATTGATCCGAATGACCGTCCAGTCTGGATGGATTGATCTGCTTGGCCGACTTTCTTCCCTCGGGAATGATTTCCCCGGCGCTCAGGAGCGCTTTCTTGGTAAGCAGCGGTCCGATCAATTCGTAAACGAGGACCGAGAACAGAATGATGTTCCGGACAAGACCGCCTTCAAACGTTCCCAGTTCCATGGCGGTAACCGACATACCGAGCGCCACGCCTGCCTGAGGCAGCAACGTGATACCCAGGTATTTGACAATCTGAGGTTCGCATTTGGTCATTTTGGCACTCAGGCTGGCTCCTCCGATCTTTCCCGCCGACCGGAATACGATATACACCACGCCGATCAGGACCACGGAGAATTTGGCAAAGACATTCAGTTCCAACTCGGCGCCGCTGATGACGAAGAACAGTACATACAGCGGAGTCGTCCATCTTTCCACCCGGTCCATCAATTCTTCGGACGATTCGCATACGTTGCAGAAAATCGTTCCGAGCATCATACAGGTCAAAAGCGAAGAAAAACCGATGGTGACTTTGCCGATGTGGAATTTCAGCATGGCAAGCGCCACGGTCACAAGTACAAAGGTGACCGACACGGCCAGACGCTTGGAGCGGGAATGGAAGAACTTCTCCATTAGGGAGAACAGGTATCCCATCAGGGCGCCCAGCACCAAAGAGGCCACAATTTCAATCAACGGGTTGATCAGGATGGAAAAGATGTCAATGCTGCCGCTGACCATCGCTTTGGCGATTCCGAAGGAAACGGCAAACACGACAAGCCCTACGGCGTCATCCAGTGCGACAATCGGCAAAAGGATATTGGTAACCGGTCCCTTGGCCTTGTATTGCTTGACGACCATCAACGTCGCAGCCGGCGCAGTTGCGGTAGCCGCAGCGCCCAGTGTAATGGCAACGCTCATTGGCAGAACGTCTTCTCCTAAAATCAAAGACAGGACAATCAGTGCGATGTCCACGAACAAGGTGGCGGTCAGCGCCTGAATGACCCCGATGATTGCGGCCTGCTTTCCGATTTTCTTCACCTGGGAAAGACGGAACTCATTCCCGATGGAAAAGGCGATAAATCCAAGCGCCACATCCGAAATGACTTTGAACGAAGAAAGATAATCGGAAGAAACAAAACCTAAAAAATTCCATCCCATATGATTTCCCAGGGCTCCGAGACAATACGGACCGATGAGAATACCCGCAACCAGATAACCGGTAACGGCCGGAAGGCCGAGCGGTTTGATCAGACGGGTCATGAGCAGCCCGGCCAGCAAAGCGATGCCCAGGCTCAACAGTTGTTCCATGAAAAGACTCCTTGGTCGGCGGAGAGAATATTCCGCCGGAATGTATCATCAAAAATTTAAGAATTCAGCGCCAACTCCGGAACATGATCCATTCCGGAATGAAAGCAATCAGGGCTCCAAAAAGAAGCACCATCAGCGTTCCCACAAGAAAGGAAGAGTGCTCCGCCAGGAACAGATACCGGCAAAGACACAGAAACCCGGTTCCCATTTCCCATACAAGACCGCCGATACCCAGTCCGAAGGTCAGGTAAACTTGTCCCGGCTTTTGCTGTTCGGGGGGTATCAAACCTCTTGAGAAGCGAATCAAAAGTCCGGCCAGAATCGGCAAAAATCCTACAGCTCCCACATAAAGAAACGCAGAAATGCCAATCGGCAGGGATTCCCTGATGGAAAACAGAAGAGAAAGAATCAGTCCTGCAAACAGAAGTATATGCCCCACGACGGCAGGAACAGTCAGAATCATCCATCCCCTTTTTGTAAGCGTACTGTGCTTCCATGTCGGATCCGGAACATTTCCCTTTCCGTTTACAACAGACATTTTCCTTCCCATTCCTCGGGCTTCTCGACGCCCAGCAGATGCAGAATGGTGGGCGCAATGTCCATGATATTGGCTTCCTCCAGCGTGCTGCCCGGAGTGAAATCCTTGCCTATGAAAATCATCGGAATCGTCATATCTTCCGGGATGTTCATTCCGTGACCGCGGTCATGTCCGCCATGGTCGGCCGTGATGATGATGTCATACTCATCCTTCAGATTCTCGCGTACCCGGCGAATCATTTCAAACGACTGGCGGATGGCGGCGATATATTCCGGACTCATCCAACCGTATCCGTGTCCTTTTTCATCAACCATGCCGAGGTAAAGGAAGGTAAAGTCTATATCCTGTCGGTTGAGCAGGTCAATGCAGCGGTCGGTTACTTCGTTGTTTGCAAATTCATAACCGAAATCGTGTCCCGAAACAAACGTGGAATAGGTCATGGCACCCGGACGGGACAGATCGCGCAACTCTTCCCAGTTGAAGAACTGGGCGCTTTTCTTGTGATGGTCGTGGAGCACGTCGATCAATCCTTTGACCGGACGGACCTGCGGCATATAAAAGTTGGTGGTGATTCCATGGCGCCCAGGGTCTACGCTGTGAAACAGCGACATGTGGCAAGGGAGCGTGACCGACGGCATAACGGTCGTGGCGTGCGGGGCGTACATACCGTCCCTGATACACGTATGTGCATACTCAATCTGCTCCATTCCGTCCGGACGCATACCGTCCACCAAAATCAAAAGTACTTTCTTCATTTTCTTATTCTCCTTCACAGATATTAATCTTTAAAATATTAAAACCAGTCCGGCTTTGAAACGGAAAAGATGACTGTCTCGTTTGTAACCGGATGCCGGAATGACAGTTCGGATGCAAAAAGCGAAAAGAGACATTCCTGTGCCTTCCCGCCGTATTTTTTGTCGCCAAGCAAAGGGTGACCGTGAAAAGCGAACTGAGCCCGGATCTGATGGGTGCGGCCGGTAATCAGTTCAACCCGCACCCTGGAGCGGTCAGGATCTGCTTTCTCGGTTCGATAGCGCAAAGAGGCAAGTTTTGCGCCGTCTCTCTTTTCGGCATATACGAAGGAACGGTTGGACCGAACTTCATGATAAAGCCAGTCTTCCCAAAGTCCGCCGGAAGATTCCATTTTTCCTTCCACCAGCGCCAGATAAATCCGGGACATGGATTGCGATGAAACCTGTTCGCTGAAAAAAGATACCCACTTTTCTCCCTTTGCCAAAAGGCAAATCCCGGCTGTTCCGACGTCGAGCCGATGCACTGCGCGAAGAGCAGGCCCGTCCTTGCGAAGTATGCGGGTCAGCACGGGGATCTCGGTCCTGGCATCCTGCACGGCTACGCCGGCAGGTTTGAAGGCCAGAACGAACGAATCCTCCTCGTACAGAACCAGCGGGCTCTCATAATTGCCCGCACTCAGTTGCATGATGGCTCCCCGAGAGCCGCAGTCAGCGTATTCTGAAGCAGCATGGTAATGGTCATGGGACCGACACCGCCCGGAACAGGGGTGATGTAGGAAACTTTTTCAAAAACATTCTCAAAGTCCACGTCCCCTGCCAGTTTTCCGTTTTCCAGCCGGTTGATGCCGACATCAATGACAACGGCCCCTTCCTTTATATAATCTTCGGTGATAAAACGCGGCTTTTTGATGGCAACCACCAGAATATCCGCTTCACGGCATATTGCTTTGAGGTCCTTCGTATGGGTATGGCAAATGGTCACGGTAGCGTTCTGCTGAAGTAGGAGCAATGCCATCGGCTTTCCGACGATATTGGACCGGCCAAGAACCACTGCCTTTTTTCCGTCAACGTCAATCCGGTACCGGTTCAGAAGCGCCATGCAGCCCGCCGGGGTACACGGAAGGAACTTCTGGGAACCGATGGTCAGCTCACCCACATTGTAGGGATGAAAGCAGTCCACATCCTTAGAAGGAGATATCCGCAAAAGCACCGCTTTTTCGTTCAGATGAGAAGGAAGCGGCAGCTGGCACAGTATGCCGTGAATGTCGGGACGTGCATTGAGTTTGTCAATCAGGCTTTCCAGTTCCTCCTGGGTTGTGTCGGCCGGAAGCCGGAAGGTCTCGGAGAAAAATCCCACCTCCTGGCAGGCCCGTTCCTTATTGCGCACATACACTGCGCTGGCCGGGTCGTCTCCCACCATAATCACCGCAAGACCGGGCCGGATTCCGCTGCGCTGCAGATAGGCGGCCGCCTTGTTCCGGATTTCGTCCCGGATCGCCTGTGCGGTCTGCTTTCCGTCAAGTATTTGTCCCATCGTCAGCCTCCTGCGGTTCTTTCTTTTCGTTTTCATCAACCGGTTTTTCTTCTTCCGTCGGAACGGTAAGATCTTTCTCTTCCCCGGTTCCGGTGTTTCCGACAGCATCCGACTCATCCGTTGTTTCATCGGCTGCATCGGGCTCGGCATTTTCGCCTTTCTGCGCCTCTTGCGTCAGCTCTGCGCCGGCCTGCTCCGTTGCCGCATCGCCTGCGGAAGTCGCAAAGATTGGCTGATAATCCGAGGGCGCTGCATTCTTTTTTTCTTTATTGTACAGATAGACGCGGACTCCCACGGTGATTCCCACGCCGGCAAGAACGCAAAGAACGCCTACGACAATGGAAATCTTAAGGTTGGTTCCGGGAATATACAGACTGTCTGTCCGCAGCGCTTCGATGAAAGCGCGGCCCAGTCCGTACCAGGCTATGTACCACATGACGATTTCCCCGTCGAATTTTTTCTTCTTGTAAAAGAGATTGATCAGGGCAAAGCCAATCAGATTCCACAGGGATTCATACAGAAAAGTCGGATGTACTTCGGCCGGTATACCCTGCGGGATATCCGTGATATCGTAATGAGGCGAAATGGACATGCGAAGAAAATACAGCGGATGACCTTCCGGAACAACGGCTCCGTAAGCTTCCCCGTTGAAGAAATTGCCCCAGCGGCCCATCGCCTGGGCCAGCATGGTGCCGGGCGCGGCGCAATCGCAAAGGAATCTCCAATTGTACTTTTTGATTTTGCAAGCCACAATCAAGGCTGCGGCTCCGCCGAACAGTCCTCCGTAGAAACCGAGCCCGCCTTCCCAGATCTTGAATATATCCCAGAAACTCTCGTATTTGTCAAGGGAGGTCAGCACATAATACAGCCGTGCGCCGACGATGGCAAAAATCACGCAATACAGGGCCAGGTCAATCAGCTGTTCCAGTTTGAAATTCTTTTCCTTTGCGCGGTGAGCCGCATAGAGGAAGGCAACGACAATCCCGAGTGTGATGATCAGGCCGTACCAGCGGACGCTGAATTTGCCGATGCTGAAAATAATCTTGTTCAGTTCAAACTCACCGATTCCCAAACCCGGGAAAGAGATGGTCGTAGAATCCATCAGAATGCTCCTTTCGGTTCAATCAAAGAAAGCGTATGGGGCGTTTGCAAAAGTTCATCGAGCAGTTTTTGTACCATTGCGGCTGAGATTCTCTGAATCTGACGCACATACAGCTGAAGGCCCCGGCTGTGTGAAGCGTAAAGCGCCATGTTTTCTGCTACGCAGTCTGTTGAATCGTAATCCTTTATGTATTCTGCCACAGCTGTACGCTTGAACGGCTTCAGCGCCTGTTCGCTGATGCCTTGCGCAAGGACGCGTTTCATTCCCCTTTCAATGGCAAGACAAAGCGGCCTGAGACGGTCCGGGTCGCAGTCGGCCTGCAGGCAGACCAGCAAGAAATCCTTGCCCCGGATGAACTGATATTCCGGTTCTGTCTGCAGAAGCTGCTTTTCATACAGCCGGGAGAACAGTTCGGCCGAGGGAGAAAACAGGTAAGCCATCAGCAGTTCCATGGCGCAGGTCTCGGTTGAACTAACCCAATAGGAGGCAGGCTTCGGACGAGGCAGTTTCCAGCCGAAAGTCAGAAACGTTCTTGAAACGTCCATTTGTGTGCGGATCGTGTCGCTTCGCTTTGGAAGGTTCGTCGATTCGGGCAAATCCATCCGGACAGGAGTGCGGGTACGGTCCGGCTCCGTGCCGAAATAGCGGTCGGCCAGGGCCAGAATCCGGTCTTCATCCAGGTCCTCCCTGCGTCCGCAAACCGAGAGAATCAGATTGTTCGGATGATAAAACTTCTTATGGCACCAATACAGAATGTCGGGCGTAATCCGCTCTATGGATTCTTCGCTTCCGCAGCAGTCGTCCCGCTCCGGATGATGGTCCAGCACATGTCCGACGAGTTGCATATAGGAAAGATAATCGTGCATGTCCGCATACGAACGGATTTCTTCGGCGATGATTTTTCTTTCCTTTGAAAGGCTCTCTTCGGTAAAATGAGGTTGCGTGACCTGACGGAACAGGATTTCCAGCGATTCCTCAAAATGATCGGTTGAGAAGAACTGATAGCAGGTTCTCTGGGCGGAGGTATAAGCATTGGCGTCAACCCCAAGTTCGGAAAAGAGGACCAAGGAATCCTCTCCGTTCTCGTCCTCGAACATCTTGTGCTCCAAAAAGTGAGCGGTCCCTGCCGGCAGTTCCACCATTTTGTTTCCAATCTTCAGCCTTCTGTGCCAGCTCCCGAAACGGGCCAGAAGATAGCAGGCCGTAGGTCGGATTTCTTTGTAATCAAGCCAGATTTCCAGTCCGGACACATGGTGAAGAATCCTGAATCTTTCCCTGAGTTCGGGATATTCGAGCCACTGCCGGGCTTGCTTGTTTTCCTTCATCGTATTCCCCTTATTCACTGCCGAGCATCCGGTAAGCCGTATCCGGAGTCATGGCCCGGGCCAGTGAGACAATATCATCTTTTGTTACCGACTTTACGCTCTCGCACTCGTTCTCAAGGTCCAGATCCTCGCCCCGAAGAGCGCATTCGATGCCGTTTCCGGCCAGTTGCTCGGGGTCGTCCTTTGTTTCAAGGATGGAACTGATCAGGAACTTTTTGGCGTTTTCGAGCTCCGTAGCGGTGAAATTCCCTTTTTGCATCTGAACAAACTCTTCGTGCATGGCAAACTGGGCTTGTTTTGCATGAGCAGCATTGGTCTGGCATTTCAGGGTCATCAGCCCCTGGGAGAACATTGCTCTGGACTGAACCGAATAGCAAAGTCCCTGCTCCTCCCGCACATGGGCAAAGAGTTTGGAAGTGGGAGAACCGCCCAGAATCAGATGAAACAGACGCGTGGTCATATCCGGCCTGTTGGAAGGCAGCCGATACGAAAGATAGGCAAAGGACTGCTGGAACGTTCGGGATTCTTCAACTTCGGAAAAGTCGGTCCGGACGGGACGAAGATAGGTCCCGAGAGTAAAGGCCGCATCCGGATTCTGCGGTTTCAGGCAGGAAAGAATTTTTTCCCTGACCCTTTCCATCTCGTCTTCGCCGTCATACAGATAATACCGGACCGATTCGTTCTCCATCCGGTCATAAAAAGCGGTAATCTGACGGATTCCGAGTTCAGGCAGCAACGTCAGTGCTTCGGTTTCCTTCCCGCTCAGGATGAAGGGAGAGTCCTCAAACAGAATCCGGTTGACTCGGCTTGTGACGTAAGCGGAAAATTCGGTTTGCGTAAGGGCGGCAGAATCTTCAAAATCCTTTTTGAAATAGGAAAGATAACGGTCGTACAGATTTCCGTCTTTTCCCCGCTTGAGATCGAACAGAACGTCGTTGAAAATCAAAAGCAATCCGCCCAGCACGTCCATCTTCTCGGGAAGAAAGATTTCCGAGATATATTTTCCCAGGGCAAATTGAGCTGCAGAACGGTTTGACGCGACCCGGTTCAGACTCAGATTGGCGGAATACAATTCATCCAGTCCCCGACTCAGATCCGAAAACGTGGGAAAATGCTTCGTGCTGCGCAGCCGGAGCGTACCCAGTGCGCTCTGACAGAGCTGATCCTGCCAGGTTATAGGGGTGTGGTATTGATAACAATTGAAAATGGATGTTTTAAATACATCGGATTTGTGATACAATAGAACCGAAGAATCCGGCAAAATTACTCTTTGATAATAACGCATAGCAACCTCTGAACAGATAGTTCTATTGTACAACAAAACGGGGCTGATTTCAATATATTCCCCGCATTTTAAGCCGTTTGGAAGCCCTGTCGGGGCCAATACGCGGGACCGTAATGGCTATGTGCCCAAACCTTTCTTTTCATGCCATGTTTTTTTGTTGTTTTCGTACGTTGACAGCCCCGGATGAAAATGCTATAATTTAGCACGCTAAAGCGCTAAAGTGAGGAACGATATGGGAATTGTTAGAAAATACCTTCCCGCGGGAACCCGCGATTTGATTTTTGAAGAAGCCGCTTCGGTCCGCAATCTGGACAATCGGCTGATGAATCTGTACCTGACCCTCGGGTTCCGGCCGATTGAGACCCCGGTCCTTGAATACTACGACGTATTCAACCACGAAAAAAGATATATCTCCGAGAAGAGCATTTTCAAACTGTCGGACCAGGAAGGAAGACTGGTTGCTTTGCGTCCGGATAACACCTCCCCGGTCATCCGGGTGGTTCTTTCCAAACTCAAGGATGCGGACTATCCGCTTAAAATCTGCTACAGTCAGCCGATTTTCCGCAATCACATTGCCTTCCATGCCAAGAAGTCCCAGATCTTGCAAAGCGGAATTGAAATCATCGGCGGAAACAAGCAGGAGGAAGATCTGCGCTGTCTGTTCACTTCCCTGGCCTGTTTGCGGATGTGCGGCAGCGATTACAAGCTGGAAATCGGGAACGCCCGCTTCTTTGACACCCTTGTCGCCGGTTTTTCCATCTCCGAACAGGAGCGGAACGATCTGCGCACCCTGATGGCGGCAAAGAATTCCGGCGGTTATTCCTTCGCTTTGAACATGACCAATCCCATCGTCTTAAAACTTGCCCGGGAACTGCCAAGGCTGTGCGGTTCTCCCCGACAGGTGCTGATAAGGGCCCGTGCCCTGGTACAGGACAACCGGGATTCGCTTTCCATCCTGGATGAGTTGGAAACCGTCTGTTCTACGTTTTCCGGAACCGAATTCGAAGACAAGATCATCCTGGATCTTGGCATCGTGCAGAAGATCAATTACTATACAGGCCTGGTCTTCCGCGGGTATGTCAGCGGAATCGGCGAGGCGGTTCTCTCGGGCGGACGGTATGACGACCTGATGCAGAGTTTCGGAGCCGATCTTTCGGCATGCGGGTTCGGCATCAACGTCAGCGATCTTTCCGAACTGTGCCGGACCCCTATTCCCCGGGTACCGGACCTGTCTTTCCGCGAGGGACAGAACAGCATCAAAAACGCGCTGGATTACCTGAATGGGATACAAGGAGACACATCATGCTGAAACTCGCGCTGACAAAAGGACGCATTGAGGAAAAATCAATTGAAAAACTGGCTCTTTGCGGTTACAATGTGGAAGAACTGTCTGACAAAGGACGCAAACTTCTGTTCCTGTGTCCGCATCCAGAGGCGGAAACGCTCCAGATTGTTCTTGCCAAAGCCAATGACGTCATCACCTATGTGGAACACGGAACGTGCGACATCGGCATCGTAGGCAGGGATACCATTATGGAAATGGGGGGAGATTTTTACGAGCTGCTGGATTTGGGATTCGGCAAATGCAGGTTTGCCCTTGCCGGACTGAAAGGAAAACAGTTCTATAAAGGATTCGGACACCGGATTATCGCGACCAAATACCCCAACGTGACCAACCGGTATTTCGAGGCGCAGGACACCGAATGTGAAATCGTGAAGATTGACGGCTCGGTTGAACTGGCTCCGGTCCTCGGCCTGGCCGACGCCATTGTGGACATTGTGGAAACCGGTTCCACCCTGAAGGAAAACGGACTGGAAATCTACGAAGAAATTGCCCCGATTTCGGCCCGTCTCATTGTCAACAATGCCTCACTTAAAATGAAAAACGAATCTGTAGGCGATTTTATAGACCGCCTCTCGCAAGTCATCGGATAGGAAACACAAATGAAACTCTATTACACAAAGACCAACACCGACCGTGAACTTTACCGGCTGCTCAAGGAACGCGCAGGACATACCTCGGCTGACATTCAGGAAAAGGTGGCCGCCGTGCTCGAGAACGTGCGGACAAACGGCGACAAAGCCCTGTTTGCTTATTCCGAAACCTTCGACCGTGTCAGGCTGGAACGGTTGGAATTGACCAAGGAAGATATCGAAAAGCAGGTAGGACAGGTCAGTCCCGAACTGCTCGGAACGTTGAAAGCCGCAGCCCGGAATATCCGTTTGTATCATGAAAAGCAACTGTCTTCGGGCTATGAAATCAGCGAAAACGGCAAGACGCTGGGACGTCTGGTCCGGCCCCTGGAAAGAGTCGGCGTATACGTTCCGGGCGGAACCGCCGCCTATCCTTCCACCGTACTGATGAACTGCATTCCCGCTTCGGTCGCCGGAGTCCGGGAAATCATTCTCGTAACTCCTCCCAAAGCCGAAGGCATCAGTCCTGCGGTTGTGGCCGCCGCTCAAATCGCCGGCGTCAGCCGTATTTTCACCATCGGCGGTGCCCAGGCAATTGCGGCACTCGCCTACGGGACCGAATCCGTGCCCCAGGTTGACAAGATCGTAGGACCGGGAAACATGTTTGTGGCCGAGGCAAAACGACAGGTGTTCGGGAAAGTCGACATCGATATGATTGCGGGGCCTTCCGAAGTCTGCGTCGTGACCGACGGCAGCGCCAACCCCACGTATCTTGCGGCCGATTTTCTGTCTCAGCTTGAGCATGACCGCGCCGCATCCGCAACGCTGATCTGCCAGGATCTCTCCTTTGCCAAGAAAGTGGAAAAGGAAATCGAGCGGCAGCTTTCCCTTTTGCCCCGTCGTGAGATTGCGGCCGAATCTTTTGCCAACTATTCGGCCATTGTCGTGACCGAATCGCTGGAAGAATCCTTCCGGGTGGCCAACCGGATTGCGCCCGAGCATCTGGAAATCGTCACGGACAACCCGTACGAACACATGAAGATGGTTGAAAACGCAGGTTCGATTTTCCTGGGCGAATACACACCCGAACCGATGGGCGATTATTTTGCAGGCACCAATCATGTCCTGCCGACCAGCGGGACCGCCCGCTTCTCCTCTCCGCTTTCGGTGGATGACTTTATCAAGAAGATGAGTTACCTTTCCTACACCCGTGATGCCTTTCTTCGTGAAGCAGACGATGTAATCCGTTTTGCCGAGTGCGAGGGACTGGACGCCCATGCCCGTTCCGTATCCATCCGTAAGGAGACAGGCAAAGTATGAGTGAGATGCGTTATATTCCGAACAAAATGAAAGGCAAAACGCCTTACGACCCGATTTCGGGTTCCTACTCCATCCGTCTGGACGCAAACGAAAGTCCTTATCCGATTCCGGCGGAATTGCTTGACCGGTTTTGCGAAGCTTTGAAGGAGGAATCCTTGAACCGATACCCCGACCCGACCTGTGCCAGCGTCAGAAATGCTTTTTCTTCCTATTATCGGGTTGACCCGGCCAATGTGGTCGTCGGAAACGGTTCGGACGAACTGATCAACCTGATTCTCAATTGCTTTTTTGACAAAGGCGACAAGGTCGGGATTGCCACTCCCGAGTTTTCCATGTACCGCTTTTATGCCGAACTGGCGGAAGACGCGGTGGTGTTCACAGAAAAAGACAGTACCTTCTCATTGGATCGCTTCAGTGCTTTTGCAAAAGAAAACGGGTGCCGGGCCGTCATCTTTTCCAACCCATGCAATCCGACAGGGGCCGGATTTGACAAAGAAGAGGTTCTCCGCTTTATCCGGCAGACGTCCTGTCTTTGCATCATCGACGAAGCCTATATGGACTTCTGGGATCAGTCCATCCTGACCCTTGCCCCGGAATTTGAAAACGTCATTGTCCTTCGGACCCTTTCCAAAGCCTTCGGCGCGGCCGGCGCCCGAATAGGATTCGCCGTGGCCAATCCGCTGCTGATTCGCAATCTGAACGTCGCGCGCAGCCCTTACAATGTCAATTCCCTTTCCCAACGTCTGGCCACCCTGCTTCTGGAGAACGGAGACCTGTGCAACCACGGCAAGGAACTCGGACAGAGGGCAAAGGAATTGCAGTCAAGGCTGACCGAACTCTTCCCTGACGCACGCGTCTTTCCGACATGCGCCAATTTCGTTTTTATGGAAACTCCAAACGCTTCCGAACTTTTCCGGTATTTGGCCGATTGCGGAATTGCCGTACGTCTGTTCGGAAACAGCCACTTGCGTATTTGTGCCGGGACAGAAAAGGAAATGGACCGGCTGTATGAAACTTTGACCCGTTTCGGGACGGAGGACCCATCATGAAAAAAACCACCATTGAAAGAAACAGCAAGGAAACCAGCATTAGCCTTGAACTTGAACAACTCACGGCCGCGGAAGCCGGCTCGTTTACCGGTTCGTGCCAGATCGGGTTCTTTGACCACATGCTTACCGCCTTTTGCGTACACGGTCATTTCCGGATGAATCTGACCATGAAGGGAGATCTCGAAGTCGATCAGCATCATTCCCTGGAGGACCTGGGGATTGTTCTGGGCCAGGCTCTGAGGAATGTGCTCTTCGATGACGTCCCCCGTGTCCGTTACGGATGCGCTCTGATTCCCATGGATGAAGCACTGGCAAGATGCGTGATCGATCTGTCGGGGCGTCCGTATCTGGTCAATCAGGTTTCTTTCTCCACACCGTTCATCGGAGGGTTTGAAAGCTGCATGTTCCAGGAATTCTTCTATGCGCTTTGCATGCACGCCGGAATCACCCTGCATCTGAAACTGGAATACGGTCTGAACGACCATCACAAGGCCGAAGCCGCATTCAAGGCGTTTGCTCATGCCCTGTCCGACGCAAGTCAACCGAAGAGCGGCGCGGTCCTCTCAACCAAAGGACTGCTGGACTCATGATTGCCATCATCGACTACGGAATGGGCAATCTGCACTCGGTTCTCAATGCCCTGCGGCATCTCGGAATCGAGGGACAGATCAGTTCGGACCTGGAAGTGCTTGCCCGGGCGGACTCCCTGATTCTGCCGGGCGTCGGGGCGTTTCCCGATGCAATGAATCAGCTGAACCGGACCGGCCTTACAAAAGTCATTTTGGATTTGACCAAAGCGGGAAAACCCATGCTCGGCATATGCCTTGGCATGCAGCTTTTGTTTTCGGAAAGCCTGGAATTCGGCCGGACTCCGGGACTCAATCTCATTCCCGGCACGGTCCGGCCCATTGAAGCGCCCGACCTTAAAATTCCCCATATCGGCTGGAATTCACTTACTTTGCTTCAAAAAGACGACCCGTTGGTTCAGGGACTGGAAGACGGTGATTACGTTTATTTCGTTCATTCGTTCCGCGCGGATACAGCTTTGGATTATGTAGTGGCGCAAACCGTTTACGGTGAAGAGATCCCGGCTTTGGTGAAAGCCGGAAATCTGCCCGTGTGGGGCGCTCAGTTCCATCCGGAGAAAAGTCACACGGCAGGATTGAAGATTCTTGCGCAATTTGCCGCGCAAAGGAAGGTGGATGCCGTATGAGAATTTTCCCTGCCATCGATCTATTGGACGGAAAATGCGTCCGGCTTCAGAAAGGCGACTATGCCACAGCCTCCAAGGTCGCCCAGGATCCGATACAGACCGTACACACGTTTGCGAAACAGGGGGCAACCCATTTGCATATGGTCGATCTGAACGGAGCCAAGGACGGCATCGCCCAGGCAAAAAACCGGTCTATTTTGAAAAGCATCCGGTCTGCATTTGACGGATTCATCGAACTCGGTGGCGGAATCCGCACGCTGGACGACATCGAGGCGGTTTTATCCTGCGGAGTCAACCGGGCTATCCTTGGGTCTTCCGCCACGAATCTTTCCTTTCTTAAAGAGGCCATTGAAACCTTTGGGAACCGGATTGCGGTAGGCGTGGACGCCATAGGCGGACGTGTTGCCATTTCCGGTTGGCTGGACGTGACCCGCCTTTCCTATCTGGATTTCATCCACACCATCGCCGATATGGGAGTGCGGTACGTCATCGTCACCGATATAGCCAAGGACGGCATGCTCCAGGGACCCAACTTCTCTATGCTTCAGGCTTTGAAGGATTTGAAACTTGAGAATCTTTCCGTCACCGCCAGCGGAGGCGTCAGCACGATTGAAGATCTCCGGCACCTGCATGACATGGGGCTTTATGGCGCCATTTGTGGCAAAGCCGTATATACAGGCGGAATTGACCTGAAGGAAGCGGTATCGCAATTTGAAATGCCGGAGGAGGCATCATGCTAGCCAAACGAATCATTCCCTGTCTGGATGTCAAAGACGGACGGGTCGTAAAAGGAGTCAACTTTGTCGACCTGAAGGACGCCGGCGACATCGTGGACAATGCCAAATATTACAACGATCAGGGAGCGGATGAAGTTTGCTTTCTGGATATCACGGCCACGCACGAAGGCAGAAAAACCTTTGCAAGAGAGGTCGAACGGGCCGCAACCGAACTCTTTGTTCCCCTGACGGTAGGAGGTGGAATCGGTTCGGTCGAGGACGTTCGGACCATGCTGCTCGCCGGCGCCGATAAAGTTTCCATCAATTCCGCAGCGGTTGCCCGCCCCGGATTGATCAGCGAGGCGTCCGAAAAATTCGGTTCCCAATGCATCGTTTTGGCGATTGACGCCAAACGGGTCGGTACAAAACCAGACGGCAAAGGCCTTTTTCATGTCTTTGTTCACGGCGGGCGGATTGATACGGGAATCGATGCGGTCAAATGGGCCAAAGAAGCCCAGGAACGGGGCGCCGGAGAAATTCTTCTGACCAGCATGGATGCGGACGGGACAAAGGAAGGGTTTGACCTGGACCTGACTGCTCAGGTGTGCGCTATTTGCTCCATTCCCGTTATTGCCTCAGGAGGCGCCGGCAAAATGGAAGACTTTTACAACGTTTTCTCGGTCGGTGCGGATGCGGGACTGGCCGCTTCCCTGTTTCATTACCGGCAGATGGAAATCTTACAGTTGAAGCAATATCTTCAAAGCAAGGGGGTACCCATCCGATGCAGGAACTGAATAAAAAAACGGATCCGGAAACCTATCTTCCCGTTGGCCCGGACGATTACGGCTTTTTGTTTCAGAAAAGCGAACTGGTACCCGCCATCGTCCAGGACAGCGAAACCCGCGAGGTCCTGATGCTGGCTTATATGAACGCAGAATCATTTGCCATGACTCTGCAAACCGGCAAATGCACCTTTTATTCCCGCAGCCGGAAGAAAATCTGGTGCAAAGGTGAAACATCCGGTCATTTTCAGATGGTGGACAAAATCCTGTTCGATTGCGACTGCGACACGCTTCTTTTCCTTGTCCGCCCAATCGGCCCCGCCTGCCATACTCAACACAAAAGCTGCTTTTACCGGGAATTCCCGTTCTCACAAAACAAGGAGTAAACCATGGAAAATACCATTTTGCAACTGTACAAAGTGATTCAGGAACGTAAAGAAAACCCTCAAGAGGGTTCGTATACCTGCTATCTGTTCGACCAGGGTCTGGACAAAATCCTGAAAAAAGTCGGAGAAGAATCCGCCGAGACCATCATTGCGGCCAAGAACGATGACCTCGAAGCCTTGTGCGGTGAGATCTGCGATCTTACGTATCATGTGCTGGTCCTGTGCGCGCAAAAAAACATGCCGTTGGAACAGCTCAAGGACGAACTGGATCGGCGGGCCATGAAAATCGGCAATCTGAAAACCATGAAGAAAGTGGACCGGAATACCTGATTCGTTAACCAATTAATCGTATAATAAAACAGAGCTGCAGGCACCCAAAGGTCTGCAGTTCCTTTTGCCTTTGGGAGAAAACCCTGTGTCTGATGAACTGCAGCAAGCGTGAAATAATCCACCGTAATAAAAAAAGACGGCCCGCAGATGCGGGCCGAAACGGTTATTTGATGAACAGCAAATCTATATGCTGTTTTTTACAATTCTTTTATGAAAGCAGCTTGTTCGTCTATCCTATCATCCTCTTTCCCTCGAGGGCATCAAAAAAAGGCTGCTTAAAAACCCAGGTTCCCAAGCAGCCCTATTAGTGTCCTTAAAGGGCATTCTTCTTGAAATGAATCCAGCAGGCAAGAACGGTAACACCCACCGAAACCAGAATCAGGACCGCGGAAGCCACCCGTGCCACCACTTTCGCTCTGGCGGTTGTGTATGTGTTTTCCTCTTCCCCCTCGTCCAGCATGTTGACCGGCTTATTCGTTTCCGTCTCCGGTCTGTCGGTTTCGATTGATTCAGATTCAGTCTCGGTTTCCTGAGGATCCGTTTCGTCCTCAGGATCCGGATCGGTTACCGGTTCTTCAGGTTCGTCGTAGAAATGATCGGTGTCATCGTCCTGATATTTCAACCCGGAGGAAAGTCCTTCCTTGGCAAAATCCTGTCCGATATCGAGTGAAACCGACCCGGCATCCGTCAGAATGCCGTCCAGACGGAACGTGGTCTTGTCTTTTAAATCCGTGTGAAGATCCTTCATCTCCAATGTGAATTGGGTACACGCCGACAAATCCGGCATTCCTTCCACCTCGGCGGCCTGGAAAAGAAGAAGCACGTGGTTCCATCCCAATCCGAGGATATAGAAACCGTCCTGGGTCAGATTCCATTCATAGTAGTTCTGATCGGGATGATCTCCGAATCCAAGACGAACATAGGTCTGGATATCCCAATAGCGGATGTAATCCAAGTTGGAAATATAGAGATCGAACAGAAGCTGATTGCATCCCAACACATTCACAGGTTCGTCCGGATAGACTTTGAGGAGCATGGACGGATCGGTTCTTGGCGTAACCTGCCACAGATACGAGGATCCGCCTTCCGTAAACCCGTTTGTGTCCAGATCGATTTCGTGCGTGGAAACAACATCCGAAAGAGACTGACAGGAACTGAAAGGTGTCTTGAAATCATAGTTGCAGAAATGCAGGTTGTCGAACCGGATGGTGGTGGTAAAAGACGGGAGTTTCGCCTTGTCAAACCAAATATAGAACCGAATGTAATTAAATCGTTCTTTCTGAAGGTCGTTGGGCCCGTCGCTTACGTTGAAAACAATCGGATTCCATCCTTTGTTCAAACCGACAAAAGTAGAGTAGTTCGTGCTGCTTTCCTCGTTATCACATCTGCCGGATGATGTCAGTTCGAACTGTCCGCCGCCTCTTCTGCTGACATAATCGAAAAGTTCGGGATGGTCAATATAAAAATCAAATGCGAATGAATTCCGCCCGGTTACGTTGATTGGCTTTTCGTAAATACATTGGAAGATAACCAATCCGTTTTCGGGAATCGCGTCGGTCGAAAAGGTGAATGAGACCGAATGTTTTCCCTGCGTATGATCGGATGACAGAACAGGACCGGCATCAGGAAGTGAAATGGTGTAACGCCCCGTATTTTCCGCATCCTCAACCAGAAGCGTGCTTCCGGCCGACTCCTTCACGGCAAAAGCAGAAAAGGAAAAGGAAAGGAGAAACAGAACCGTCAGCAAAAGAACCGACAATAACCGCTTTCCACTTTTTACTAATCGCATAAGGATACCTCCCGGTACATTAAGACCGCGATTCATTCCACCCCGAATTACGGGAATAAGAATTTACATAATCCTGAGCCGCGGCCTGCGAAGCGTACGGCTTTTCCTTGCTTGTGACAAAGAACAGATACCGGTTTTCATCTGCCCGGCCGTCCTTTGTCACTTTACAGTTGACGGTGAAGAAATCCCCGAATTGGGCCTTGACAGGCAATTCAAAGGAGAACGCGGACTTATCTGCTTTTTCAAACAGGATATTGCCCTCGCCGTCCAGGACGGTCACGCTGACGGAATCATACCCCTGACCGAGATCATCATGAACGAACAATTCACCCCGGAATGTTTCATTCTCATTCCAGATCAATGCGTCGTACTTCATGGAGACATGCCAGGGTTTCATGGCGTCACGGTAGAAATAATAAGCCAGCTTCGGCTTCCCGTAATAATCCACCAGATTGGTGCAGCTGATGTTCGGCCAGGGTTCGTTGAACTGCCATACTATGCTTCCGCAATTCTTCCATTTGCGGCGGCGGTTGGCCTCAAGCGCATAACGGATTCCTTCGGCCTGCATAAACTGGGACAGGGTTGAAAAGGTTTTGAGCGAATCGATATCACCGAAAACGGGATGCTCTCTGTATCCGTACGTGTCCCACCATTCCCCATGATGTTTCCACACCATATCCTCTCCCATCGTGGTGACGACCTGATGCTTTCCCGAGAGGAATTTCGGTATATTCTCATAATTGGCCATACCGTCCACGCCGAACTCGCTGTGGAGCTGAATCGGGGAAACGTTGTACAGATGATAATGTTCCTTCACTCCGGCGTATTTCCAGGGCCCGTGAACGTCATGATTGTACTCCGGATGTTCGTAATTCACCCAGGCCACCGGACCGGACGCAGACGTTGGCAGCATTTGATGAACGGGATCATACTGCTTCACGATTTCATACAGCATATGGATGTTTTCATCTCCGAAAGTCGAAGGCTTTCCGGACATGTCCATCAATTCGTTACCGCCGCTCCAGAAGGTCAGGCTGATGTGCTTGCGTCTGGACTGAACGGCGTATCGGGCCGTCTTTTCGGCCAATGCGAGGAATTCGGGTCTCTTGGATGGGCAATTGTCCAGACCGGAACTGGATTGAATAAATTCCTGCCAGACCATCAGGCCGTATTTGTCGCACAGCCTGTAGAACGCCTCTTTTTCAATGATTCCTCCGCCCCAGACGCGAATCAGGTTGACGTTCGCTTCCTTGGCCAGTTTCAGGAAGGTGTCGTAGCGCTTCTCATCCACGCATCCGTACATCATATCGAGGGGCGTGCAGTTGACGCCTTTTATGTAAATCTTCTTTCCGTTGTAGACCGGAATGTACGGAAGTGCCGACGCAATGGCGTCGTCGCACTGTGCGTAGGAAAGCGTGCGGAAAGCCGTCTTGAGGACTTCCCTGTCCGATTCCTTCCCGGACTCGTCATAAAAGACCACTTCAAGGTCGTACAGCGGCTGATCACCGTATCCGTTGGGCCACCACAATTTTGGGTTTTCCACGTCCATGTTCAGGACGACTTTGCCGGACTGAATCTCGGCCTGCGCCTGAGCAATCTGAGTCCCATTGTCACAAAGAACCGCTTTGGCGCATCCTTTGCCGCAGACCTCCGCGCTGTATTGGAGAGACGACGAATCGGTTACGAGATTGGATTGGCGTCGGAACGTTTTGCCGGTTGTCAGCAAATAAACGTCTTCCCAGATTCCCATTCCGACAAGGCGCGTGCAGAAATCCCATTTGTAAGTGAATCTGGCCTTTTGCGTATAGGTCTGGCTGGTATACCCGATCTGCCCCATTTCATCCGGTGCATTTTCAAGGATAACTTTGATGTAATTCTCCTGATCGTACCGGATTTTTTCGGTCACGTCCAGGATGACAGGCTCGTACATGCCCTCATGGTCTGCCAGATGCTCTCCGTTGAGATAGATTCGGGCCTTGTAATCGATTCCCTGGAAAACCAGACGGACAACCTCCCCCGCCTCTTCACGTTTGATGGAAAAGGTCGTGGCATAAACCCACCAACGGTCTTTCACCCATTCGCATTGCAAGGAATTCATATCGTAATAAGGGTCCGGAATCAAACCGGCGCGAAGCAGGTCCGCATAAATGCTGCCCGGCACTTTGGCATCAATGACACCCGTCAGGCCCTGGTGCACATGTCCTGTCTCCATAGAGCCCTGCTGAATCGGAGTGTAGGGCCAATAACCGGCCAGTTTCCATTCCGTCAAATCCAAACGCATAAGAATCTCTCCTTAATTATATGTGATTCTAGTTTCATTATACCACTTGGGATTGAAAAGTCAATTCAAGAAAAAGAAATATAATGGATATCCCTCCTTTTTCGCCCGGCATTCTTTCAGCCGTTCTTTTGCCTCCAAAAACGCCGGTGTAATTCCGCATAAAAGACAGTTCTTGCCTTCTGCGGGCGGCTTCTCCTCATGTGAGATTCTGCTTGCTTTTGAACGTCGACGTCTTCCGTATAGAGCAAAAGACCGGCCCAATCTGGGTCGGTCTAATGTTTTCATTCTTTTGCCGGTTGACATCAAAGGCAGACAGGCCGTACTCTGATGCCGTGCCCCCTACTCCAGCATGAGCCGGATGGTAAAGGTCAGGGTTTCCCTTGGCCTGAGCGAGCAGACAATTCCGTGCTCCATGGCATTTCCCGGCGAATCATACGGGCAGGTACAGGGTTCAAGCGCTATGTTGTACAGTCCCTGAAACATGCCGTTGTTCAGCCATATTCCCAGAAAAGGAATTTTCTTCTTATCGTACCGGAACATCAGTTTCTTCCCGTCCCCATACTGAATACCGCAGAAACCGGCCGGAACACGCTCCGCAAAATAATATTTGTAGGTCGGGCCTTCCTCCGCATCGAATCCGACAAGGCGGTCATACGGCAAAGGTCGTTCTTCCTCCGAATCCGGCCCGAACATCATAACCCTCGGATTCTCCTCCCCGAAAGGCGTCAGAACCCGGCAGTCATCCTGCCCCTGCAGCATACAATGAGCCGCCCAGACAAACGGAAACTGCGCATCGTTCTGATTGGTGATCTGATAGGTCAGATCGATTCCCCCGCCGGCACCGCAGGATATTTGTTTCTGATAGAGAAAGCGGAACAGTTTCGAACGGGCCGAAAGAATGACCTTCTCCCCTATAATCCGAACTTCCATGGGCATCCGACAGATTTCTCCGTGATCCGGATACGTCAGGCCGGAAAAATCCCCTTCTTCCGGCGTCCAGGGGTCGACAGTCGGAAACAAATCATCAAAGGCGGAGCACTCCGAATCAACATACGAACCATCGTATTCCAGAACCTTGTATTCTTCTCCGGGCCGCTGAACCAAAAACTCCTGTCCGTCCGTCCGATCTTTCAGGGAAATCATTTTCCCTCCGTCCTGGTACAGAAACGCGGCCTGCAGTCTTCCGGACTGAACAATCAAAGCCGGACGGTCTTTGTAACTGGATAATATAATCATGTTTTCCTCATTTCCGCTGCTTGTCGCGGTCACCTGGCCGGACTGCTTTTCCAAGCAAAAGGAGGCATGCTCCTCCAAGGACAGAAAGCCAGACAAATGTTTGACCCGTAACGGATCCGCATCCTTTTTTGGAATCCTTACTCTGAGTCTTGTCGCTTTCAGATTCTTTTTCCGGCACGGAAACCGGAACCGTTTCACTTTCCTCCGACACGGCGGGGCTGCTTTCCTTCTCCGTTTCATTTGAAGTTTCATCTGAAGTTTCATCTGAAGGGTCGTCAGGCATAGGGTCCACTTCCGGCATCAGATCATCCGGCGCATGGACCGAACCCTGCAGCGAAGTGTAGACCTCGATTTCCCAGATTGCCGCCAATGTAACGGCAGGCTCCGAGCCTTTCACCACCACCTTGATGTACCGTCCGGACGTGCCTTCCGGCAAGAGAACGGATTCGTACCGGGCGTCTTCAGACAAACCGCCCGAGGCACCGTATCCGTGCCCTTTCGCGTTGGAAATCAGCACTTTGTCCGGATTCGGCCCGTTCTCGGAAACATACACATCGTACGTTGCAACCCGGCCGCTGCCGAAAAACATCAGTTTCAATTCCGCAATCGGATAAACATCGCCAAGATCCAGCGTAATGCTTTGAGGAAGCGAAGTGGTTCCGTATGTGGACCAATAGGAAGCCAGGCTTCCGTCTGTCGCCATTTTCGCCTCGTGCCCGCTCTGTTCGAACGATGCGTCGGCCCGGGCGCCCTTTGCTATATTGGTCCGGGTAAAGACATACTCGGCGCTCTTTCCGTCCGATACAATCTGAAGGATCATCCCCTCGCGAACCGGCCCGCTTTTGATTTCGGTCTTCCGTGCGGAATCATAAGCGGTTGCCTGAGCGTTCTCCATTCCTTTCAGATCCCGGGCCAGATTCTGCACCAGCGCCCCCGTGGAAGGAATGGTAATCGTCCTGCTTTGACTGTCAATCTTATAAAAATCAGACTCCGGTACCAAATAATACCAGACTGCCTCATCCTTGACGGTCTGCCCCTGAATGGTGCCGACTGCCCTGACTTCGTTTCTGCCGCCCTGCAACCGGATGCTGTCCCAGATGAAAACGGTCGATTGTTCGGTTTGATCCGACAAAACCGTTCCGGCCGGGGTGCCGTTGACATAGAGCGTCACCTGATCACAATTGGAATAAATCTTGACGGCGATTTCCTTCTTCTCTCGCAAAGTGAAACGGGAACTGCAGATGTGAAGGGTCGGCAGTTTGCTCCAGTTTGCCCGATACAGATAAAAGGCGTCTTTTTTTACCGCGCGGTCAAAGGATACCAGTCCTTTGTTGTTGATGCCGCTGATTTGAGCCTCGTTTCGTGCGTCAGACCCGAAATCAAACATGTTCCAGACAAACGTGCACCAGAGGTAATCCATCTGTGCAATCTGGGACAGATAGCTTTCATGCGCTTCAGCCTGATATTCTTCGTATTGGAACGGAATGTCCGCTTTGCATACGACAGCCGGAATTCCTTCACAATGCTGTTCGTAATTGGCACCTGCCCCGTATTCCGATATACCGACCGGACGCCCGTTTGCCTGAGAGCGGAATGTATCGATGTACCGTTTGAGCTGCGTATAGTCTGAATAATACCAACCGGGATAGAGATTGGTGCAAATCAGGTCCGAGGGCCACCCGGAGTTTGAGCCGTTGGCCGTTGCCTGCGTTACCGGACGGGTCGGGTCCAGGGTGTGGCAGAGTTCGGTCAGTTCCCGACAGAAAGACTTCATGAAGGAAACATACGAAGGATCCACCTCGTTCTGTATCCCCCAGACCACAATCGACGGACGGTTGATCTGCTGACGGATCAGTTCAGTCAGCTGCTCCCTTACGTTCTCCATGAAAAGAGCCCGGGTCGCGTCGGGCGCTTCATACGTGCCGTCCCCGCCCACATGATTGACAAAAGCGTTTTCCGCCCAGACCAGAATGCCGTACTGGTCGCACAGGCTGTAAAAATAATCGGACTGGGGATAATGGGCCAGGCGGACCGCATTGGCTCCCATTTCATAAATCAGGGCAAAATCTTCATTGTGTTCCTTTTGAGTCAGGGCGCTGCCGAGTCCTGCCCGGTCCTGATGCCGGCTGACTCCCCGCAGATTGTAGGAAACTCCGTTCAGAAACGCTCCTTTGGACGCGTCAACCGAAAAAGTTCTCAGCCCGCAATAATCCCGGACCGAATCGGTTACCTTGCCTCCGACCGTGACGGTCATCTCCCCCTCATACCGGAACGGATCGGATAACCCGTTCCACAAACGGGGAGAGGAAAGATCAAACGTGAACCGCACTTCTTTCTTCTCATATGGTTCAAGTGTCAGTTTTCGGTTGAGCTGATACAGGATTTCCCCGTCCGGAGAAGTCATATCATCCGGTTCAAAAGGCAGCAGGTCACGCGGAATTTCCTCAATCCAGACAAGACTCCCCTGCTTCGGCACCCGAAAAACGAAACCGGCCTGTGCCTCCACCGAAACACCGCTGTCATTTTTGATTGTCGCAGCCACCTCAATCCGGGCCGAATTCTTTGAAACCGAAACCGGTATCATGTCAAAGTTTTCGCTGCCGTAAGAGGTATCCAGATGCGTCTGTCCCGTTACAATCAGGGAAACATCCCGGTAGATTCCTCCGTATTGTGTAAAATCCCCCACCAAGGTTGCGACTTCCTCTGTAATGGTATTGTCAACCCGGACGGCAATTTGGTTGTCTCCCTTGGCCAGAGCGTTTGTCAGGTCCGCATAAAAAGCAGTATACGCCCCTTTGTGCACGGCAATGGATTGTCCGTTGACAAACACTTCACATACACGGCTTACACCTTCAAAATAAAGATAGACCCGTTGGGATGCGTTCCCCATATACCAGCGTAACGTCCGCCTGTACCATCCGGGACCCTGATAATAGTTGTTGCCTCCATCCGCTCCGTCCTGTGCGTTCCAGGTATGCGGAAGACTGACATAGGCAAAAGCGGACTCGGAAAGATCTTTCGCCTCACCGCCGGCCAAGTCTCCTTTACAGAAGCGCCAGTCCTCATTCAGAGAATACTGCATACGACCGTCCGGTTCGCTTTCGCAGACCTTCACCTGCAAGCAGGCTTTTCTGTTCTGACTGTTTTTGACCTCAAGGCCTTCCGGAATCACGGGAATCCCTGTCAGTTCCGTCGTTTCCGAAACGGACTGCCCCGTCGTCATTTCCCAACGGATCTGCAAAGATTCGACCCGGCCATCGGCCAGCTCGGCTTGGGCTGTTTGCGGCAGGGACAAAGACGAGAGGGCGGTTCCGGCCGGAACAAAAATGTCTCCGATCGGCAAAAAGGAAACGATTTCATCTCCTTCGGAAGAAAGAGGTTTCCCCATAACCGCAAATTCATACATGGCAACCACGGGATTGTCCCCGGCGGAGTTTGAGGAAGAAGACACAATGTTCAGCGTCACATACCGCCCTGTCACGGTACGGTTGAAATCAATGGTGGTAAACATCGGAGAATCCGGCGAACTTCCCTGTCCCTTCTGACCTGACAGAATGGGCATCTGTCCCGCCTTGATTTTCGAATTCTCAATGAGGGGTTCATGTGTAACATAAACATCAAATGTAAAGGACCGGCGGACATCCATAAAAAGGAGATTCAGCAAATCAATCCCGCATTCCTTCTTCAAATCGATGGAAATGGCATGGGGAGTAAAGGAATCCGCCCCGTATGTGCTCCAACGGGTTGTTACGTCCCCGTCGTTGACATTGGAAGGAGGACAAACCTCGCTTTTGGTCTGATAAAAGGTCGCGCTGGCCGTACCGCCTGTCGCAAGGTTGCGAAGCCCCCGCTCTTCCCCCGGAAGAATCAGAGTCTTATACGGATTTCCGTCCGTCACCGAAAGAACGGGCAAAACCAGGAAAACCCCTACAAGGAGTATGGCTATTGTACTCAGGCTTAACCTTTTCATCATATCGGCATTCCTTTCATCTGTTCTGTTTCCATGCGTTTTATTACTTGTCTTGAGATGTGTCTTCGCTGTCCTTCTTTTCTTTTTCTTCCTTTGTCAATTCCCTGATTGTCGAGGATTTGACTCTTGCGAATTTACCGACCGTTTCGGTTACCGGCTCCATGAAGGAAAACGTATTGTCGTATTTCTTCAGAATATTCTTCAGATCCATCACCTGATTGCGGTTCACCACGCATAGGATGACGTCCTTTTCCGCATGGCTGTACGAACCGGTCGCCGCAAAATGTGTCGCGCTGTGATGAATCTTTTCCAGGATTTCCTTTTCGATTTCTTCAGCGTGCGTTGTGATGATAACCGCATGAATGGCATATTTGGCGCCGGCCATCATCTTGCTTCCAATGAAACTGGAGATAAAGGAATACAACAGGCACAAGCAAACCGGCTTAAGGTCATAATACATGACGCCGTCAACCTCTTCGGCATATACAAAGTAAGACAAGACGGCAACGACGGCATTCAGACTGAAATTCACCCAGAAGAAATTCAGTCTCGGATTGACTTTGGTTGTAAACTTGGCAATGATATCGGTACCTCCGGATGAGCCGTTCATCTGATAAATCAGGCCGTAGGCTCCGCCGGATATCATTCCAGCAAGAAGACACGGGAAAATGGTGTCCACGCCTTTTGCGTCATAAATGATTCCTCGCAGGTCCATCTGCTGCAAAACCAGATAGCTGGCGGAATATGCTACGACGTAAACAAATGTACGGACCGCAAACCGTTTATCGGTCGAAAAGAAGGAAAAAACACAGAGAGGAACATTGATCAAAAGCATGAAATAGCCAATAGAAAAATGGAATTTATATTGAATCATGGTAGCAAGTCCATTGAAACCTGCAGGTGCAAACCGGTTCGGCACAATAAATAAGTGGTAAGTAAGCGCCATTGCAACAGCCAATAAAATAATGATGGCATATTGGGTGACGGGATGTTCCAGCCATTTCCTAGATGTCGGTTCCATTCTTTCCTCCGAGGATCTGATAAATTGATTGAATTCAAGCAAGGATTTAAAGGCAGATAATCAAAAAGGACCAGAGATGAACCGCCATTCTTTCTGCCCTTTTTGCCTTGACAAACCATTGTTCAGACAAAAAGAAAACCCAAACTCATAATCCAAAAGAATTAGGTTCGGGTTATTTCTGATTGGTGCGGGTAAGAGGACTTGAACCTCCATGAAGTTGCCTTCACTAGAACCTGAATCTAGCGCGTCTGCCAATTCCGCCATACCCGCAACTATTGCTTTGTCCGCAACGCTATGCATTTTAGCATATGCCGTTTTTTTTGTCAAGGGGTTTTAAAAAAAAATCAAAAAGTACTTGTCAAGACTTCCCCTATGTGTTAAAATGCAAAAGTCGCAAAGCCGATCTTTTTTTTGCGTCAATTGAATACGGAGAGGTATCGAAGTGGTCATAACGGGGCTGACTCGAAATCAGTTTGCGTGAAAGCGCACATGGGTTCGAATCCCATCCTCTCCGCCATTTACGGGGTTGGAAGCAACATTCCAGCCCCGTTTTCAGTAGAAAAACTATGCGCAGAGTGATAAAATCATATCGACAAATCGGGAGTTGTGAGGTAATCAGAGTGAAACGCAAAACAGCAAAAGAGATACTTGCACAGGCTTTTCGCGAGGTGGCGGAGAGCAAAAACATAGATAAGATCACGATACAGGATATCGCGG
>JAFTBN010000014.1 GCA_017455185.1 Clostridia bacterium | reverse complement strand
TACGCTTAAACACTCGGTTTGCCCTACGTGCTCCAAGGACTCGATAACGGCTGCTTGCTAGGCTTTACCGTGTCGGATTCCCACCGACTATATATTCAGCACCGAACTGGCGCACCCCCCTATCATCTTCAATTCTATTCTGAAACAATAACTCCTTCTTCCAACACAAATCTTTACAAAGCATTTCCTCCGGAAGAGGCCAGAAGGATTAAAAAAAGCTGGAGGTTCACTATACACCCAAGCATGGAAGCTGGCTTGACATAGCAGAGATTGGTATCAATATCATGACAAGAGAATGTCTGAATCGCCGTATTCCAAGTATCGATGCTTTGAAGAATGAACTCAAGGAATGGAATGATGCTTATGATAAAGATCCGTCCCCGATAAATTAGCAATTTCAAGCAGAAGATTCAAGAATCAAGCTAAAACAACTCTATCCGGACATTGAAAAGTATCATAAGGAACGGGACGAACGTCGTGCAGCAAAACTTGCGGAAAAGTAAATCCCGCTTTTACTGCTTATGGTTACAATGCCTGCTTAACAGGCAGGGTAATATCTTATCTTGGATAACTTTAAAAATGAATGAGACGCTACACTAATAGTTTTATCTATTCGTATATTCTACGATAATATGAGGAGGGCAATACTCTATATCAACAGGATCTCCTGGGCAAAAATCTATTGTTCCCCAAGACATAGTAATGTTGAAGATGCGAGTAGAAAAAACATCCTGGAACCACTTATGACAGACAGGATTTGCTACATTGTAGTCCAAAGGTGAAAGTTTACGATACTGCAAATCCTTTCCCGAATGCTGCGGAAAGAACATTATAGAACACAAACAATCCTGATGAAAAATTATTTCTGAATAGATGAATTCATTTTCTCTTATATCACACACCGTAAAATAATGATACCAACCATTAGACGTTACATCACGAAACAGAATCTGATCAGGAGGAAAGTTTTTTTCAAAATTGGCACGATCAAGCGAGGGAGACAAGATGTATTTCGAATGAAAAAGCTGTATTTCTCCAGTTGTAAAACTAATCATATTGTTTCTCCATATCATTAAGGAATATTGATCAAATCGTATATGGCACTGAACACTTGAATTTCTAACATAATGTGATGTATCATTCATTTAGGGAATTTCTCCTGATGAAGCACTTACATCGTAGAAGATGCACTTCATTATGGCAGAAATTCCTCTTATTTGTAAATTACCTATCTCTCTCCCCCAAACTTTTGCATTGAGGCAGTAATTGTACACCACTTTTAGGACTTGACTTTCGCCTTTCGATATATGGCACTGACTATAATACTATAATATTTTTAGACAATTTGTCAATAGCTATGAAGCATCAAATGAAATGCTAAAAGCAAAAAGTAAAATCTTGCTGTATGCTTGTTGAAAAAATTTTTCTAAAATTGTTGACAAGTCCGCCTTTCAGTGCTATAATCCCAATGTTATCCGAAGACAGCAGGTTCCGGTAATGGTCTTTTGACTCCCTGCCGAGGAGAAACGATTCGAAATCGATATGGTTGAGGTCTTTCTTTCGGCGTGGTTTACCGGAAGGAAGATTTTTTTGTTTGTCTCCCTGCAAGACAGACAATCATTCACATAGGAGGTGAAACAAAATGCCCAGCAACACAATTTTGGAAAAGAAGCAGCAGATTGTTTCAGATTTGGCCGAACAGATTAAGGCATCTCCTGCAGGTGTAATTGTCAATTATCAGGGTATCTCCGTTGAGAACGATACCAAGCTCCGCAAGGCTCTGCGTGAGGCCGGTGTTCAATACAAAGTTGTAAAGAACACGCTGACCGCCCGTGCCTGTGCCGAAGCAGGATATTCTGACATTAGCAAAGACACATGTCTGAACGGCATGACCGCGATTGCCATTGCCGGCAACGATCCTGTCGCTCCCGCTAAAATCCTGAAAGAGTATGCCAAGAAGATTGAAACGTTTTCGATTCTTGCCGGTTATCTGGAAGGCGCTGTTATCGACACAGCCGCAATCGAAGCTTTGGCGGACATCCCGTCCAGAGAAGTCATGATTGCAAAGATTCTGGGAAGCATCCGTTCCCCGCTGTACAAGTTGGCAAATGTATTGCAGCAGATTGTCGACAAAGACGGCAAGGCCGATGCTCCGGCTGCAGAAGAAGCAGCTCCCGCAGAAGCTTAATTCCCGCTTAGCCGGAAATGCGCTTAAGAATCCGGCACTCATCATTCTCCGAACGGAGAAAAACCAATTACCATTTACGGAGGTATATTACCATGGCATCTGAAAAGATCAATGCTATTATTGAGGAAATCAAATCCCTTACCATTCTGGAACTCGCTGACCTGGTCAAGGCAGTTGAGGAAGAGTTCGGCGTATCCGCTGCTGTTCCTGTGGGCGGTGCTGCTGTTGCCACTACCGGCGCTGCTGCTCCTGCTGCAGAAGAGAAGACTGAATTTGACGTTGTCATGACCAACTTCGGCGCTTCCAAGCTGAATGTCATCAAAGTCGTTCGTGAAATCACCGGTCTGGGTCTGAAAGAAGCGAAGGAAATGGTTGAAGGCGTTCCTGCAACCGTTAAGTCCGGCGTTTCCAAGGACGAAGCAGACAAAGTTGCCGCACAGCTCAAAGAAGCCGGCGCAGAAGTGGAAATCAAATAATTTCACCTTTTACATTTTGTGGATAACCAAAAGAACCAAGGCTCGGCCTTGGTTCTTTTTGATGTTAAGCAAGGCCGCGGCAATTCTGCCGCGGCCTTTTATGGATTGTGCTCACGCTTCCGGATATCAGAATGCGATTTTGCCTTCGATGAAGTTCTTCAGCTGATCGATGGGGATACGGACCTGTTCCATGGTGTCGCGGTCGCGAACCGTCACGCAATGATCCGCCTCGATTCCCTTCTCCTCGTCTCCGACCGTGCTGAAATCAATCGTAATGCAAAGAGGCGTACCGATTTCATCCTGCCGGCGGTACCGCTTGCCGATGGAACCGGCCTCGTCGTAATCCAGCGTGAAGTACTTGGCCAGGTCCTCATAGATTTCCATAGCCGGCTGCGCCAGTTTCTTGGAAAGAGGCAAAATGGCAGCCTTGACAGGAGCAAGAGCGGGATGAAGGTGGAGTACGACGCGCACGTCGTTCTTCTCCGCATCAAGCACTTCCTCATCGTATGCGTCAACCAGGAAGGCCAGTGCCACACGGTCCGCGCCAAGAGAAGGCTCAATGACATACGGGATGTAATGCTCTTCGGTTTCGGGATCGAAATAAGACAGATCCTTTCCGGAATGATCTGCATGCTGCTTCAGGTCATAATCCGTACGGTCTGCAACGCCCCAGAGTTCGCCCCATCCGAACGGGAACATAAACTCGAAATCGGTTGTCGCCTTGGAATAGAAAGCCAGCTCTTCCGGATCGTGATCGCGCAAGCGCAGATTCTCTTCCCTCATGCCGAGCTGCAAAAGGAACTGATGGCAGTAGTTCTTCCAATAGGCGAACCACTCCAGGTCGGTCCCTGGCTTGCAGAAGAATTCCAGTTCCATCTGCTCGAACTCACGGGTGCGGAACGTAAAGTTGCCGGGGGTGATTTCATTGCGGAAGGATTTGCCGATCTGGGCTACACCGAACGGCAGTTTCTTGCGGGACGAACGCTGAATGTTCGCGAAGTTCACGAAAATACCCTGCGCCGTCTCAGGACGGAGATAGACCGTGCTGGCCGTATCCTCGGTCACCCCGATAAACGTCTTGAACATCAGGTTGAATTTCTTGATCTCGGCGAAATCATGGCCGCCGCAATTCGGACAGGGGATGTTCTTTTCGTTGATGTATTTCGTCATCTCCTCGAACGTCCAGCCGGCCGGGTTTTCGGACAGACCGTTCTGATACACGTAATCCTCAATCAGTTTATCGGCGCGATGACGGGTTTTGCACAACTTGCAGTCCATCAAAGGATCGGAAAAACTGCCCACGTGCCCCGAAGCCACCCAGGTTTCCGGGTTCATGATGATGGCGCTGTCCAACCCCACGTTGAATTTGCTCTCCTGAACGAATTTCTTCCACCATGCCTTTTTGACGTTGTTCTTGAACTCAACGCCAAGCGGTCCGTAATCCCAGGAGTTGGCAAGACCGCCGTAGATTTCCGATCCGGGGAAAATAAAGCCGCGATTCTTGCAAAGCGCAACAATCTTGTCCATTGTTTTTTCTGTATTTTTCATTTTTTCACTGGCACATCGGTGCCGTCTCCTCATTGAACTGTCTTTCCCATTATAGCAAAGCAGGCCGCAAAAAACAAGTGCTTTGCACGTTCTTGCCCCCCGGAGTGCTGAAAAAACGGCCGCGGGACAAACCTGCGGCCGTAACTCTTTTCATTTTGCGTAATCCACGGCGCGGCTTTCCCGAATCACGTTGATCTTCACCTGACCGGGGTATTTCACGTCGTCGTGAATCTTGTTGGCCATGTCACGGGCCAGGACTTTCATCTGGTCGTCGTTGATGGCCTCAGGCTTCACCATCACGCGGACTTCGCGTCCTGCCTGAATGGCATACGCTTTATCCACACCTTCGAATCCGGACGCAATCTCCTCCAGTTTTTCCAAACGGCGGATGTAATTTTCCAGATCCTCGCGGCGGGCGCCGGGACGGGCTGCCGAAATGGCATCGGCTGCCTGAATCAGAACCGCAATCACTGTCTTCGGCTCCACGTCGTTGTGGTGCGCCTCAATCGCGTGAATGACTTCTCTGCTTTCCTTGTACTTCTTAGCGATGTTCACGCCGATTTCCACGTGCGTGCCTTCCACTTCATGCGTAAAGCCTTTGCCGATGTCGTGCAAAAGACCCGCGCGCTTGGCAAGCATCGCGTCCTCGCCCAGTTCTTCGGCCATCATACCTGCCAGCCATGCCACTTCCATGGAATGCTTCAGGACGTTCTGTCCGTAACTGGTACGGTAACGCAGCCGGCCCAGGGCCTTGATCAGTTCGGGATGCAGTCCGTGAATGCCGAGCTCATACGTAGCCCGCTCGCCGGCCTGCTTGATCGAAGCTTCGACCTCGTGCCGTGCCTTCTCGACCGTTTCCTCAATCCTTGCCTGGTGAATGCGTCCGTCCGAAATCAGTTTTTCCAGGGTCAGTCTTGCCACTTCCCTGCGGATCGGATCAAAGCCGGACAAAGTGATGGTCTCAGGCGTGTCATCAATAATCAACTCAACACCCGTCAAAGTCTCGATCTTCTGGATGTTACGACCCTCACGGCCGATAATCCGGCCCTTCATTTCATCGCTGGGCAGTGCCACAGTGGAAATGGTCGCTTCCGAAACCTGATCGGATGCACATCTCTGAATGGCGAGCGTAATCAGGTTCTTGGCCTTTGCGTCGGCCTCATCCTTGAACTGCTCCTCCAATTCGTCCAGACGTTTCGCAATCTCCAGCTTGGAATCTTCCTCGGCGCGGGCAATCAGTTGTTCCCGTGCTTCCTCAAACGTCAAGTTGGCATGCTCTTCCAAGATTTCCATCTGCTTTTGCAAAGTTTCGGAAATCTTTTCCTTAATTGCTTCGTTGTCCTTGATTTTTTTATCCAATTGTTCGTTTTTGCGCTCTAAATTCTCGGTTTTGCGGTCCAGATTCTCCTCTTTCTGAGTCAATCTGTGTTCCATGCGGGACATTTCGGACCGACGTTCCTTAATTTCGCGCTCAGCTTCATTGCGGAGTTTTAATGTCTCCTCCTTCGCTTCAATAATCGCTTCCTTCTTCTTTGATTCAGCCTCTTTCGCGGCTTCCTCGCGAATCCGTTTCGCTTCTTCCTCAGCAGAGCCAATCTCTGCTTCCCCAACCTTCTTACGGTAAATAATACCTATAAAAACGCCGACGGCGACACCAACAACCAGACAAAAAACCGCAAGGAGTACCGCTAACCATGGTTGCATACTCTTCCTCCAGTTTCTATCTAATTAGCAGAAAGGACGAAATCCTTCCTATAATCCCTTACATTATAGCGCAAAAAAAAGGCTTTGTCAAGTACGCATTTGCAACCTGACAAAGCCATAATGTAACATTTTTCTTTCCGAGTTGGTTTCCTCCGGTCAAGCCGGCCTTATTGATCCTCTTCCTTTCCTGCCACGCTCAACTCGGGCAAATACACGTCAGGGGCGGAGAAAGTGGTAATCGAGCGGGGCTCGAAATAGACGCGGTCGGAAAGAGCACCTACCGACTGGAGCAGCGAATAGAAATTCCCCGCGACGGTAAACTCGTGAATCGGTCCGCCGACCTTGCCGTTTTCAATCCTGTAGCCCGAACTCTGCAGGGAGAAATCTCCGGTTACGGGATCCGCACCGGCATGCAGGCCCTGCAGGCTCGTCAGGTAAATCCCGTTTTGGGCTTGCGCCAGCAGCGAATCGAACGACTGGGTGCCCTTCTCCATGATGACCGTATAAGGCGTGATGCCGATCTTGCCGGAATACCCGGAACGGGACCCGTTGCCCGTGGTCTTGCAGCCCGCTTTGTGGGCCGTGCTCAGGTTGTACAGCAGCGTCTTCAGTACGCCCTTTTCCACAATGGACTTCCTGAAGGTTGCAACGCCCTCTCCGTCAAAGGTTGCCTGGAGAGGATTGCCGGGATACAGCGGGTCGTCGACGATGGTCACAAGTTCGGATGCGATTTTCTGTCCTTCCTTTCCGCCCAGCAGCGAAAGACCGCGCTGCACCGTCTCGGACGAGAAGATGCTGAAGTAAACCTGCAAAAGGGTCGCCATCATTTCCCCGCTGATGACGATCGGATACTTGCCCGACGGGATGGTTCCGGGATGCAGTTTGGACTGCGCCTCGCAAATCGCCTCCTGCCCGAGTTTTGCAATCTTATCCGCTTCGTTCCAGAGAGCTCCCTTATAGGATTCACGGATATCTTCCCCTTCTTTCACCATGGCGGCGGACATAACCCCGGCCAGGGCGTTTTCCTTTTCCAGTTCAAGCCCGTGCGAATTGTAAAGCGAAGAACGGGAGGAAAAGGCAAAGCCGTAGCACTGGGACGCGTTCTCCAGCGTCTGGCCCTTGGGCAGGGACTTGTCTGCATAGTCGAACATGTCGCCCGCCAGTTTTTTGACCCGGTTGCGCACTTCGGTCGTGCCGGGGAGTGCGGAGTCGACTTTGGCGGTCCGCTCGGGATAGCAGGGTGAACCCTCAAACAGGAACACGGGGTCGTCGGATTCGATGAAGGTCGCGTTCTGTGCCGCGCGGTCCACCAGGGAGGCGATTTCCTCCGGGTTCAGAAGCTCGGTAAATGCGCCGCCCACTTTTCCGTTCAGGATGCAGCGGAAACTGACGCCTTCGGACGCACTGTAGGAAACACCGCTCAGTTCTTTTGCCAATGTTTCGGCGGAAAGATCTTCTCCCTTGCTGTAGTACACTTCGTACTGATCCAGGTTCAGCTGGGCCGCGCGTTCCTTGATAATCTGTTTAATCTGCTGAAAATCCATCTTACACACCTCCGACCGTAATCTTGGAAACCCGGATCAAGGGCTGCCCCACGTCTGTGGGAATGCTGCCGCTCAGAGAGCCGCACATACCCTGGCCCGTGGCGAGGTTCTGCCCGACCATGTCGATGTCCTGCAGAATCTGCGAACCCGTCCCGATCAGGGACGCGCCGCGCACCGCTTCGCAAATCTCACCGTTGCGCACCATGTATCCCTCGTTGACCGCAAAGTTGAACGCACCGGTCGCCGGATTCACCGAACCGCCGCCCATTGCCTTGCAGTACAGGCCGAATTCCATGGACTTGATGATGTCCTCGTTCCTGTCCGGTCCGTTTAGGATGAAAGTGTTGGTCATCCGGGAGGTTGCCTCGTACCGGTAGTCCTGCCGGCGCGCGTTTCCCGTAGCCGGCATGTTCATCCGGCGGGAACCGAGGCGGTCGATCATATAATTCTTCAATATGCCGTTTTCAATCAGAACGTTGCGCTGGGTCGGATGTCCCTCGTCGTCAATGTTCAAGGAACCCCATGCGTTCGGAATGGTTCCGTCGTCCACGGCGCTGACCTTTTCGTTGGCAATCTTCTGCCCGAGTTTTCCGCACATCTGCGACGCGCCGATGCCGACCGAGGTCGCCTCCAGCGAGTGACCGCAGGCCTCATGGAAAATGACGCCGCCGAATCCGTTGTCGATGGCCACCATCATCTGTCCGGCCTTGCAGTAATCCGCGTTCAGGTTCACCATGGCCTGCTCTGCCGCACGGCGTCCGATATCGGCCGGGCGGTGGGTGTCGAAGAATTCCAGTCCCATGCCTCCGCCCGGGCCGAAGAAACCGGTCTGGTTCTCTCCGTCCTTGGAAGCCACGGCCTGGATGCTCATACGGACCCGGACTTTGCGGTCCTGCGTGAGCAGTCCTTCGGTGTTGGCAATCAGGATGTTGCGGTCCTCCATGAGCATGTTCCCGCTGACCTGGGCAATCAGGGGATTGTACTCCTCGGCGGCCCGGCAGCCCTCACGCAACAGATCAATCTTCTCCTTCATCTGCACGTCAAAAGGCATGCGTTCCACGGTGTGGATGTTTGGAAAGACCCGCTCGATGAGGCCGTACTTCCTTTCGTTCACAATGCCTTCGATGGCATCCGCCACGGCCTGAGCGCAGCGCATCAGCCCCGCCCGGGACAGATCGTTGGTGCTGGCAAACGCCGTTTTCGTTCCCAAAAACGCCCGGATGCCGACACCCGAATCGGTTCCGTCCCCGATGGTCTGAATCTTCTTGTCAATGTAATGGATGGTGTTCAGACGGGTCAGTTCCCCGAACACCTCTGCGAAATCCGCGCCGGTCGACGTGGCCTTTGCCAAAAGGTCGCCCAGCAATTGTTTGTCTAGCAGCATATTGTTCCTTCCCGCTTTCGCTTATTCTTTTCTGTTTCAGTCTCTGTTTCCCATTCCCGCGCAAGAAAAGCGGGAAACTCATCCAGTCCCGGCAGCACCGCCCATGCGTTCTGCCGGACAAAGGGCGACGGCTCGAACTGGTCGGGCACCACGACCGCCGCAATGGACGCCCGGATCAGGGCGGTCGCGCCCGAATCCGAATCTTCAAATCCGATGACGTGAGCCGGATCCGCGCCAAGATCCCGACAGGCCAGCAGATAAATCTGCGGGTCCGGTTTTCCCCGGGTGACCCGGTCTCCGGTCACCACGGCCGAAAAATAGGAGGCAAAGCCCGACATCCCCAGCTGTTTTTGCGTCAGATGCGCCTGCGTCGAAGTGGCAAGCGCCATCCGGATGCCCGCAGCCCGGAACAGTTCGAGCACCTCGCGCGCGCCCGGCTTGACAATCAGGCCCTCGGTGTCCAGGATCCGTTCCACGTATCCCAACCTTTTCTGCCAGAAGGCAAAATACGGAAAATCGGGGCCGTATTTTCCCTTCATATACCGCTCGTTGTCCGCGCTTCCCCTCCCGATGCAGGCCTTTACGTCCTCTTCGATGTCCCGCAGCATGGGATACTCATCCCGGACCATGTACCAGGTTCTGTGGTAAATCGCTTCGGTGTCGAACAGCGTGCCGTCCTGGTCAAAGACCGCGCCTTCGATGCCCCGCCTTTCTGCTTCTTTCCGGACGCATCCGATCCAATCAGAGTTCATCCGGATACTTCTCCCCCAATGCTATGTGGTACCGCTGATAGAAGGCCTCGAACTGTCCCTGCTCGAGAGAGTCGCGGATGCGCTGCATCAGCTCATTGTAGAAGTACAGGTTGTGCTCAACCGCAGCCCGCATGCCCAAAGCCTCCTTGGCCTTGAACAGATGGCGCAGGTAGGCCCGGCTGAACTGTCTGCAGGTCGGGCACCCGCAATTCTCGTCTACCGGCCGGTCGTCCCGCATGTAGCGTTCGTTGATCAGGTTCATCCTTCCGTGCCAGGTAAACAGGTTTCCGTGGCGCGCGTTCCGACTGGGCATGACGCAATCGAAGAAATCCACGCCCAGGTGAACGGCTTCCAGGATGTTGCAAGGCGTTCCCACGCCCATCAGATACCTTGGCCGGTCCTGCGGCATGTAGGGTTCGACCGCGTCGATGATTTCGTACATCTCCTGCGCTTCCTCGCCGACCGCCAGGCCGCCGATGGCATACCCGTCGCATCCCATCTCCGAGATCCGTTTCATGTGATCGATCCGCAGGTCCGGATAGGTTCCGCCCTGGTTGATACCGAAGAGCATCTGCTCTTTGTTGATGGTATCGGGCAGTTCGTTGAGCCGCTTCATCTCCCGGATGCAGCGTTCGAGCCAACGGGTCGTCCGCTCGACCGACTGTTTGACGTAGGGATAGGGCGAAGGATTAGCCACGCACTCGTCGAAGGCCATGGCGATGGTCGACGCCAGATTGGACTGGATCTGCATGCTCTCCTCGGGCCCCATGAAAATCCGCGCCCCGTCGATGTGGGACTGAAACCGGACTCCCTCCTCGGTAATCTTGCGCAATTTGGCCAGGGAAAACACCTGGAAGCCGCCCGAATCGGTCAGGATCGGTCCGTCCCAGTTCATGAACTTGCGCAGGCCGCCCAGGTCGTGAATCAGCCGGTCTCCCGGCCGGATGTGCAGATGATAGGTGTTCGACAACTCCACCTGGCAGTTGAGTTTCTTCAGGTCCGGACCGGATATGCCGCCCTTGACCACTCCGCATGTTCCGACGTCCATAAAAACGGGCGTCTGGATTACGCCGTGCACGGTTGTGAGGACTCCGCGCCGTGCGCGGCCCTCCCGGTGCAATATTTCAAACATGAAATCCTCCCTCTCGGCCGTGCGAAAAACAGTCGCATGCCGATTCTAAGTTTTCTGTATTTGCTTTCAGGTCCGCTCGAACTGATGGTCCAGATTGCTCTTCCGGATCACCATGGCCACCGGACGTCCGTGCGGACACACGGTGATGTCGGGCAGACGCATCAGTTCCTCCACCAAACAGGCGATATCCTCCTCGGCGTAAGTCCTTCCTCCCTTGATGGAGGCCTTGCAGGACGCCTGATACAGGGCGCGTTCAAACACGACGTCGCGCGTCAGGGTCGGAGTGCCGGTTCCCTCCACGATGCGGCCGGCCATCTCCTGGAGCATGCCCGGGACATCCCGGATATCCACTCCCTGGGGAAATCCGTCCACGTACAGCGTATTGCGCCCCGAATGGAACGAAAAGCCGAGTTGGGTCAGTTCCTCCCGATAGAGTTCCAGACTCCCGACCTCCTCGGAGGTCAGCATCACTTCCAGGGGGACCGCCAGCATCTGGGTCGCCGGGCTCTCCTGCTCCATCATCGCCTTGAACCGTTCAAAATTCAGTCTCTCATGCGCGGCGTGCTGGTCGATCAAAAGAGCCGTCCCGTCTTCCTTCTCCACCAGGATATAGGTCTTGAACAGAATGCCCGCAATCCGGTAGTTCGGCAGCACAGGGGCCGGTCCCGACACAGGCAGTTCTTCCCCGGTCGGAGGTGCCGGCGGTGTCGCCGGCACAGGAGGCACGGGCGGTTCCGGCGGTACGGACGGCATGGGCGGAACAACCGGCACAGGCGGAACGGCCGGTTCCGGCAAGACCTGCATCCCGGACGCCGGCTCAGGCGCGGAGACTCCCCTGTCCGCTGTCAAGGACCGCGTCTCTTCGCCGGTTTTCCCGGGTGCGAACCGATTGCGGTATTCCTCGGCGGTCATCCGGACAAAGCCGTCGGCGGCTGGTTCCTTTGCCACATCGTTGAGATTCATCTGCCGCGCTTCGGGCAAAGACCCGCCCGGCAGACTGACCGGAGCGAAGGCCTGGGCCATATGGGACATCTCCCGGCGCCCCAGCTGGAGTTCGGGCCGGTCCGCGTTCTCCTCAAGCGCGGCCCGGACGGTATAGTAAACCGCCTCGAACACCGGCTTTTCGTTGGAGAACTTGACTTCCAGTTTGGCCGGATGTACGTTGACGTCCACCTTTTCGGGATTCAGTTTCAAAAACAGAATGCAGACCGGAAACCGCTCGGCCGGGCAGAAGGAAACATACGCCTGCTCCAGCGCCGCCCCCATGGTCTTGCTTTTCGTATAGCGTCCGTTGATGAAGAAATTCTCCAGGTTGCGGTTGGCCTTGACGTTGTCGGGCCGCCCGATGAATCCGTGAAGGTCGACCCCGTCGTAGGAGCCGCTCATCTCAATCAGGCGGGAGGCAAAATCCCGTCCGTACACCGCGTGCACGGCGTGCAGCAGCACCCCGTCGCCCGAGGTCTCGAGTTTCGGGCTCCCGTCGCAGATCAGGGTAAAGGCGATTTCGGGATGAGACAGGGCGATCTTTTCCACATAGGCCAGAATGGCCATAGTCTCGGTGACGTCCCGCTTGAGAAATTTCAGCCGGGCGGGCACATTGGAAAACAGATGCTCCACGATGACGGTCGTTCCCTTGGAGCAGCCGCATTCGCTCACCTGACGGATCTCTCCTCCGCTCGCTTCAAGCAGCGTCCCGGTCTGCGCCCTTTCGGTCCGGGACAGAATCCGCAGATCCGAAACCGCCGCAATGGCGGCTAAGGCCTCGCCGCGGAATCCCAGGGTCAGGATTCCCGAAAGATCCGACACGTCCCGGATTTTGCTGGTCGCGTGGCGCTTGATGGCAACCGGAACGTCTTCGGGCTCCATGCCGGACCCGTTGTCCGAAACCCGCATGAAGGCGACGCCTCCCTGCTTGGTTTCCACGGTCACCCGGGTGGCACCCGCGTCGATTGCGTTTTCCATCAATTCCTTGATGACCGACGCCGGACGGTCCACCACTTCCCCTGCCGCAATCAGGTTCGCCACCGAAAAAGGCAGTACGTTGATTTTTGCCATATGCTTTTCCGCCTTTACTTCAACTTTTTCTGCAAATCGAACAGGAAGGACATGCATTCGAGCGGGGAGAGTGTGTTGAGATCGGTCGCTTTCAGCTCCTCGATGACCTGGTCGCGGACACAATCGTCCATGGAGATCATCCCCTCCGTATCCTCCTTTTCGGCCTTTTGCGGCGCGTCGGACTGCATCAGGCGCAGATGGGTCGCCTGCCCTTCCACTTCGGACAGAATCTGCCGCGCGCGCTTGACCACCGAGTCCGGAAGACCGGCCAGTTTGGCCACTTCGATGCCGTAACTGTCGTCGGTGGAACCGCTGACAATCTTGCGCAAAAAGATGATGCCGTCCCCGCGCTTCTTTGCCGCGATGTTGTAATTGACGATGCCGTCGTACTCCTTCTCCATCACCGTCAGTTCGTGGTAATGGGTTGCGAAAAGAGTCTTGGCCCCGATTTTTTTGTTGGTATATTCCAGGATCGAGCGCGCGATGCTCATCCCGTCGAAGGTGGAGGTTCCCCGTCCGACCTCGTCGTAAATGATCAGGCTGCGCGCGGTCGCGTTCTTCAGAATGTAGGCGACCTCGTTCATTTCGAGCATGAAGGTCGACTGACCCGAAGCCAGGTCGTCGGACGCGCCGACCCGGGTAAAGACCTTGTCGACGATGCCGATTCTCGCATAGGAAGCCGGCACGAACGAACCGATCTGGGCCAGGATGACAATCAGGGCCACCTGCCGCATGTAAGTCGACTTTCCGGCCATATTGGGGCCGGTGATCAGCATCAGCCGGTTGTGTCCGGTGTCCAGGTTCGTATCGTTGGGCACGAAATAGGAATCCTTGACGAACTGCTCGACCACGGGATGGCGTCCGTCCCGGATTTCCACCTTGTCGCTCAGGTCGATTTCGGGGCAGACGTATTGCTGCCGTACGGCCACATTGGCCAGGGACAGGTACACGTCCAGTTTGGAAAGCTGGAAAGCGGCCTTCTGAAGCCGGACCCCGGCCTCGGAAACCTTGACCCGGATCTGGTTGAACAGTTCATACTCAAGCGCATTGACCTTATCCGACGCGCCGAGCACGGTCGCTTCCATCTGCTTGAGCTCCTCGGTGATGTAGCGTTCGCCTCCCACCAGGGTCTGCTTGCGGATGTAATAGTCCGGCACCTGGTCGACCAGGGATTTGGACACTTCAATGTAATAGCCGAAAACCCGGTTGTATCCGACCTTCAGCGTGCGGATCCCGGTCTTTTCCCTCTCCTCGTTCGCAATCCGGTCGCACCAGGCGTTGCCGCCGTCCCGGATTTCACGGAGTTTGTCCACTTCCTCGTTGTACCCCGGGGCGATCATGCCCCCTTCGCGCACCGAAAAAGGCGGAGTCTCCACAATGGCTTCGTTGATGCAGGTATAAAGATCGCTCAGCGTATCCATCTCCCGCTCGATGGAGGACAGCTCCTCGGATTTGCACCCGGACAGTTTTTCCTTCATTTCGGGCAGGATGGAGATGGTGTTGGCGATGGCGCGCAAGTCTCTTGCGTTGGCCGTTCCGTACACCGCTTTGGTGACCAGCCGCTCGAGGTCCAGCACATGACCCAGCAGTTCTCCCACCTCTTCACGGAGCATGTATTCCCGGGCGAACTCCCCGACGGCTCCCTGCCGTCTGAGGATGGGGCCGGGCACGAGCAGCGGGTGCTCCACCCAGCGGCGCAAAAGCCGCGCGCCCGGAGCGGTCCGGGTCTTGTCCAGCGCCCAGAGCAAGGAACCTTTCTTCTCTTTCTGCCGCATGGTTTCGGTCAGTTCCAGATTCCGCCTCGTATTGATGTCCATCTCCATATATTGGCCATCACCGTATACCGAGAGTTCCTTGAGGTAGGAGATGTCCTTTTTCTGCGTCTCGGCGATGTAGTCCAGCAAGGCTCCGACCGAGTCGACCAGCACATCCCCGGGCGTCTGCTCTTCAAAAAAGACGGGAAACTGCCGCCGAACCCTCTCCAGGCACAGCGAGTGCTCGAACCGCCCCATCTCGTGGTCGGCCAGCATGGCCCCGACGCGTTCGGTGATGGTTTTGGTCAGTTTCGGAACCAGCGTCCGGGACACGTTCAGGATGACCTCTGAGGGCGCATAGGTGGCAATCTCGTTGCAGATCCGGTCCTGCGCCTGCTCCCCGTGAAACTCGGTTGCGAAGGTCTGCGCGGTGGAAATGTCGCAAAAGGAGATGCCGTACTCGTTCTCCCGCACGCAAATCGAACAAAGATAATTGTTCTTCTGTTCGCTGAGGAGTTCGGACTCAATCAGGGTCCCGGGCGTGATGACTCTGGTCACTTCCCGCTTCACCAGTCCCTTGGCCAGAGCCGGGTCCTCCATCTGCTCGCAGATGGCAATCTTGTATCCCTTTTCAATCAGGCGTCCGATGTAGGAATCCACCGCATGAAACGGAACCCCGCACATCGGGGCCCGGTCGGCTTCCCCGCAGTCCCTGCCGGTCAGCGTCAGGTCCAGTTCCCGGGAGGCGGTAACCGCGTCATCCCAGAACAATTCGTAAAAGTCACCAAGGCGATAGAACAGCAAATAATCCTTGTACTGATTCTTGACCTCAAAATATTGTTCCATCATAGGTGTCATACAGCAAAACCTCTATTTCCCGGCATCATCCGCATCCGCCGCATTTTGAGCAATCGTGGGCACAGTCCGAAGGATATTCCCCGGTCATGCCGTAGGTGATGGTCGCGTTCACCGCGTTCATCAGATGCTCCAGACTCTCCTGGGCCTTCTGCATCTCGTCGTAAACCGGATGCACCAGGATCTGGGCGTACATGCGGTTGGCCTTCTCCTGCAGTTCCTCGACCTGGCGCGTTTCCTTTCCGGCCGCCTGCTGCAAAGCGGCGTTGGTCGCCTCGTAATCCCGGATCATCGCCTGAAGTCCCGGGTCCTCGTCGTAGGCTTTGCGCGCGCGGCTGACCCGTTCCATCCGGGCGTCCTTCTTTATTTCCTCGCCCAGCCGGCGGGCGTATTCATACATCAGATTGCTGTCCATTCTCTATCCTTCCCATTCTCCGAATAAACTGTAGGGGTCGGCCCGGGTAATCCGGACCGTGCCGAAGGTCCCTTCCTCCGGGCCCCTGCCCGAAATCAGGACCAGTTTGTTGCCTTCCGTCCTGCCGCTGTACACGTCCGGGTCGGAATGACTCGGCCCTTCGCACAACACGCGCAATGTCTGCCCCACCTGGGCCTCGTTGGCCGCAAGCGAGATGGCGTTCTGCACTTCAAGCAGACGGCGGAATCTTGCCCCCTGTACGTCGGGGGGAATCTGCTCCTCCATTTTCGCAGCAGGCGTTCCCCGCCTGGGCGAATAGATGAACGAGAAAACCAGATCGTAACGGACCTGTTCCAGGGCCCGCAGGGTCTGTTCGAAATCTTCCTCGGTTTCCCCGGGAAAGCCGACGATGATGTCGGTGCTCAGGGTCACGTCGGGCATTTTCTGACGCAGGTAGTTCACAACGTGCTCGTAGCGCGCCCAGTCGTAATGGCGGTTCATCGCCCGAAGAATCCGGTCCGAACCGGACTGCAGCGGCAGATGGAACTGATGGCAGACGTGGGAACTCCTTGCCATGACGTCGATCAGTTTGTCCGACGCGTCTTTCGGGTGGCTGGTCATGAAGCGGAGACGGAAATCCCCCCCTATGCGGTCGATCTGTTCGACCAGGTCGGCAAAATCGTATCCGAACCCGTCGCGCTGCCCGTAGGAATTGACGTTCTGCCCCAGGAGCGTGATGTCCCGGTATCCGTCCCTGACCAGTTCCTCGACCTCGCGCACGACCTCTTCCATCTTCCGGCTGCGCTCCCGTCCTCTTACGTACGGCACGATGCAGTACGTGCAGAAGTTGTTGCATCCGTACATGATGGAAACCCAGGCCTTGTAGGTGGATTCCCGCCTGACCGGCATACCCTCGGCAAGGCCGTACGCGTCGGGCTCGGTCCGGAACTGACGCTTGCCGTGCTCGATCTTTTCAAGAAGAAGCGAGGGGAAAAGATGAATCGAACCGGTGGAAAAGACCAGGTCCACGTACGGGTAGGAATGCTTGATCTGTTCGGCCCGGTGTTCCTGGGCCACCATGCACCCGCAGACCGCGATCATCACACCCGGATCATTCTCCTTGAGGTGCTTGAATCCCCCGATTTGCGAGAGAGCCTTCTTTTCGGCGTGCTCCCGGATGGCACAGGTATTGACGACCACCAGATCCGGGCTTTGCGGATCGTTTGTCATCTCGTATCCCATCTGTTCGCACATGCCCGCGATCCGCTCGCTGTCCGCTTCGTTCTGCTGGCATCCGAAGGTCAGTATATATGCTTTTTTTCTGCGCCCGCTGAGCCGTTCAAACTCCCGGTTCAGCCAGGCGACCCGGCGCTGCGCCTGTCTTTGCTGTTCCATATCCGCAGGCGAAGCTTTTGCCTGCGGGGCCTTTGCTTTGTATTCGTCCATTGCCCGTCCTTTGTGCCTGCCAACAATCCGGCGGCGGCAAATAATAATCCATTGTCATTATACCATCCGGGGACAGAAAAAGCAACCCGAAAATCGGGTTGCCTCTCCTGTTCAGGGCCGGCCGGAGCCGGGCTTTTACTGCTTGTTCCAGTCGTCTATGAGCTTGTTGATATCCTCCAGGGCCGAATCGATGATGTCGTCGTATTCTTCACAGAGCGAAACGAATCCGACCTCGCCGTAATGGTTTGCCGCATACGTGACATATGCGTTGGTGAATCCGCCGAGACCGTGCACAAGGCCGGTGTCGTACGTCCGGTTCTGGAAAATGAGATCGAGCATTTCCCTGGATTCCTGGTCGCGTGTGCTCTTCCCCTTCAGGACCACTTCATAGAAGGAAGGATAGACCGTGTAATAGGATTTGGCGCTCAGCGCTTCGAGTACAAATCCGGTCACTTCCGGGTCGTCGTTGGAAATCGGGACCGCGAGAACGCTGTCTCCGTCCGGCATGACCAGATTGTAATACCGGGTCTGCTCCTCGTCGTATTTCGGAATCGGAAGAATGCCGTAATCGGTCTCCATGGTACGGAACGAATTCGCAATCTTGACCGAATAGAACAAAAACTCGATTTCGTTGGCCATGAACTTCCTGCTCAGACCGAAATCCGGGATGTGATCCGAATGGGCGTGGAAATCCTGGTACAGAATCATCTCGTGGATGTCCTGCATCAGGTTGATGCTCTCCTGCGAATACACGTCCGAATAGATGTATCCGTCCCGGTCCACCTGGGCGAAATGAAGGCCCGAGCCGACGTACAGATAGTTGCTCGGTGCGCGGTTTCCGCAGGACCCGTACCGGTCCGCCGCGTCCATGGTCAGGTTGCCGTCCAGGTCGGACACGCAGATTTCGGAGTTCCGGATCAAAGCGTCCCAGGTCCATTTTCCGTCCCGGGCCAGCTGATAATAGTCATCCAGGCCCAGATCGGTCTGAAGCGAGGTGGAAAACAGCACGACGCCGGTCTCGGATTTGTCCAGAACCAGCATGTCCGAGGAGGCAAACTGCGTCACGTTTCCGAAAGTGAAGGCTTCGAGTGAATCCTTGTTCCACCAGGGCTTGCTCAGGTCCAGATAGGAAAGTTCCTCGCCTTTGAGGTTGTAGAAGGAACCGCTGGTCCACATGGTGCGCAGATCCAGGGAACGCTCCACGATGAAGGAATAAGCCGGATCGTTGGTGGAAACCGCCCGGAGAATCCGATTGGGCAGTTCGGTGTTGGCCTGCGCATATTCGGTGGAAATCTGCACGCCGTATTTTTCCTCCACGTACCCGTTCCGGTCATACACGGCCTGACTCATGACTTCCCCGTCGGGCTGCTCCACCGCGATTTCCTCCCAGGGAATCCATCCGCCGCCGACCCCGTCTTCTCCCAGGGTCCAGTGCAGGCAGTGCACCTCTTTCCCTCCGAAATTCATTTCGGGCAGATCGGGCTGTATCTGTTTCTCTTCGGTCTCCGATTCCCCCGTTGCGGATTCCGCGGAAGGATTCGGATCATCCGGGGTGGTTTCGTCTTGTTTCGGGTCCTTGGCTTCCCCGCAGGATACAAGGCATGCCGCCAGAAGCAGCAAAAGCGCCAGGGCAATGGCTAAGATGCGTTTCATATCACTCCTCCTCTATGACCCGGTTCTCTCCGAGAATTTCGGGCTTGTATTTCATACTGTCCTTTTCGGTAATGGGACGGATCACCCGGCAGGGGACGCCCGCGGCAAACGTGTTGGAAGGAATATCCCGGCTGACCACGCTGCCCGCTCCGATGACGACGTTGTCGCCGATGGTCACGCCGGGCAGGACCGTCACGTTGGCTCCGAACCAGCAGTCGTTTCCGATCACGACCGGCTTGGCGTAGCACATGTGCCTCGGCACACCGTCCTTGTCCAGGATGTATCTCCTCTCTCCGGGCAGCATCGGGTGAACCGGCGTTACGATGGTCGCGCCCGGCCCCAGGTTGCAATCCTTTCCGATCCGAACCGGCGCGTCATCCTGAATGGTCACATTGAAATTGATGTAGGTTCCTGCCCCGATGCTGGTATGGCATCCGTAATGGAACGTAATCGGACCCTGGATGAACACGCGCTCCCCCATCTCCCCGATCAGTTCTTTCAGGATGGCATTGCGCTTCTCGGCTTCATCCTCGTGCAAGAGGTTGAAATCCAGGGAAAGATTGTGCGCCTTCCGTTTGAGCGCCTTGAGTTCCGGGTCTCCGGGAAAGAAGAGTTTCCCGGCAAAAGCTTTCTTTTCTTCTTCGTACATAACGGCTGTTTCCTCTGACAACTGGATACGGTTTATAAAAAAGGGCTTGTTTCGTTTTACCCATGAAACACAAAATCCAAGCGCAAAACAACAGGGCCCTTTTCCGTCTCTCAATGACTGTTTTTCATTCCCTCGTCGACCAGCATGAAGATGCCGCCCAGGAACGACAGGAAAAACAGGGTCAGGATTTTGAACGCAAGACTAACGTCATCGCCCTGTTTGATTTTCTGGCAGTAATGCACCGTCATCGGCACCATCCAGATCAGCGGAATCAGCGCAAAGCCGCCCACCACCGTGCCTATGATGCAGAAAACCTTGGCCAGCATCTGCATGGTCTCCCTGCTCTTCTGATTTTTGACGTTTTCATCCGGCTCAGCCTCAAACTGACGTCTCTTTCCTTCGTCGACAAACGCCCCACAGTTCGGGCAGGCATTGGCGTCAGCCGGCAGTTCTCTGCCACAGTTTCTGCAATACATACTCATACAACCTTTCTGATTTGTTCGCGCCGGAGGCGCTTCTTTGCGCCATCAGTATACCATATTCTGGTACCGAAAGCAAGAAAGGCGTTCTTATTCGCCGAAATTTTCCTCCCAGACGCGCAATACGTTTTCAAAGCACACTTTTTCCAGGTCCCGGTCACTGAAGCCTCTGCGGCTCAGTTCCTCCAACAGTTCGGGCATCCGGGAGGCGTCCTTGAGTTCCAGGGTTCGGTTCGAAATGCCGTCGAAATCCGAGCCGAAGCCGAGGTATTCCACCCCGATCCGGTTTTTGATGTACTCCATATGGTCGGCCAAATCCCGGACCGTCACCATCCTGTCCTCGCTGGTTACGAACGCGGTGCAGTAATTCATTCCGACAACGCCCCCGTTCTTTTTGAGCGCATCCAGCATGTCGTCCGTCATGTTCCGGACGTGAGGGCAAAGCGCCCTTGCGCACGAATGCGAGCAGACCACCGGCTTTTTGGAAACGGACAACACGTCGTAAAAGCCCTTGTCTCCCAGATGGGAGCAGTCCACGACCATACCCAGGCGATTCATCTCCCGGACGAACTCGAATCCCTTTTCGGTCAGTCCCCTTTCGGTTTCGGGAATGAGCGGGTCCCTGACCGCGCGCATTTCCTCTTCGGGCAGGCCGGGCGTCAGGTCGGAGTTGGGAAATCCGATTTCATTGCGGTAATTCCAGGTCAGGGTCATCATCCGGACGCCGAGCCGGTAGAAATTGCGAAGCAGTTCCAGGTGTCCCAGGCATACGCCGCCTTCCTCAATCGTCAGCAGCGCGGAAAGGATTCCCCGGTCCCGGTTTTCCAGAATCTGGCGCACCGTCGTGACCGGACGGATCCGGTCGGAATTCTTCTCCATCTCCAGATAGAAGCGGTCGATCATCCGGTTGCAATAGACAAAGGGATTGTAGTCCGGTCCCATCTCGGGACGCAGATAATGCACGAACATGGCAAAGCACTGGCACAGGTAGTCCCCCGCTTCCAGTTTGTCCAGGTCGATCATCAAGTCGTTTTTGCGGATGGAGTCCGCCTTTCCCTTCATCAGTTCGGAAATCGTATCGCAATGCATGTCTATGATTCGCATTTTGTTTCTCCCTTATGGAAAAACCCGAAATGACGTTTTTGCCTTTCGGGTTTTCTTGTTTTACCCCCCGATTTGCACGGGGAGCGAATATTTCGCGGCCGCATCGCGGAGCGGAATCATCTGTTCCGGCAGAAGCGGTTCTATGTCCCTGAGCGCATACGTCCGGCCGAGCCTGCGGTATTTGTCCTCACCCAGACGGTGATACGGCAGAAGATGCAGCGCCCTGACTCCCTTGCCGAGCGAATTGGCAAACGCGGCAATGGCCCCGATCTCCTCGGGCGTATCGTTGACTCCGGGAATCACGGGCACCCGCAGAATGACGCAGGGATGATGCTCGGACAGATAGCGGGCGTTGTCCAGAATGACTTCGTTGCTCTGCCCGCACCATTCCTTGTGTTTTTGCGGATCCATATGCTTGATGTCCATCATCCAGCAGTCCACCAGCGGAATAAACCGGCGAATGACCTCAAGCGAGGCAAACGCGGTCGTTTCGATGGCCGTATTGAGCTGGTGATCCCGACAGGCCTGAAGGAGTGCGCAGGAAAAATCCGGCTGGAAAAGGCATTCCCCTCCGGTCAGCGTAACGCCCCCGCCCGAGCGGTAGTAATACCGGTCGTCCTTGACGATTTCCTCCATTACCTCGCCCACGGTCACCTCGCGGCCGACTGTGCCGGGATTGCCCTCGGCGTCCTGCATCTGCTCCGCTTTGGGCGACTGGGATTCCGGATTGCAGCACCATTTGCACCGCAGAGGACAGCCTTTCAAAAAGACGTTTGTCCGGATTCCGGGGCCGTCGTGTATGGAATAACGTTGTATATTGAATATAAGGCCTTTGACCGACCCGTCCCTGTTCTCCATATCTAATCCTTCCAAGTTCGATTTCCGTCCGGGTGCCTCAGATCTTCAGCGCCTGCTCTGTACGGTTGATGATGTCATCCTGCAGCGACTTGGACAAAGAAGTGAACAGAGCGCTGTATCCGGCCACGCGGACCACCAGCGTCTTGTAGTTTTCCGGATGTTTCTGCGCATCCAGAAGGGTCTGCCGGTCCACTACGTTGAACTGAACGTGAGACCCCTTGTTGTCGAAGTAACTGCGGATCAGGTTGGTAAAGGCCACAAGACCGCTCTCTCCGCTCAGCGCGGAAGGATGGAACTTCTGGTTGAACAACGTCCCGTTGGAAGCGATGGCATGGTCCAGTTTGGCAACCGAATTTGCCGCCGCGGTAGGACCGAGCACGTCGCAACCGGATACGGGCGAGCAGCCGTCCGCAATCGGAGCGTGGGCATACCGGCCGTCCGGGGTCGCCATGGTCTGGGTGCCCAGCGGAACGTTGGCCGAAACGGGATATAGCCCCGCCTGATACCGGCCGCCGCGCGGGTTGGTGAATTTCTCCACGTAACCGGTGTACATATAGGCCACTTCCCTGGCCATCTCGTCGGGTTCGTCCAGGTCGTTGCCGAATTTCGGGCATCCCATAATCTGCTTGCGGATCTGAGCCGCGCGGGAAGATTCCATTCCGCTCCCGGCTCCATACAGATTGGCGTACATCGTCTCGTTGGCCATGACCCCTTTGAGGATGGTCTTGATCTGGTCGTCCGTGACTTTCTTTCCCTGGGCGATCAGGCGGTCCACAATCGTCTTGACGATCGAGGTCACCTGGGCGTTCTGTCCGTCGGGAGCCGAATCCTCCCGGCCGAAATTCGCGTCCATGGCGGCTTTGAGTTCGGTCAGTGTGAAGGCGTGCTGGTCGAAGACCAGTTTTTTGACCGCCAGCATGCCGTCGCCGATGTTGGCCACTCCGAATCCCTGGGGACCGGTGAAGTTGTATACCGCTCCGCCCTGCTGGGCGCTCTTGCCCCGCCCGATGCAGTCCTCAATCATGGTGGAAAGGAACGGCATGCTTCCTCTTTGCATATGGGCGTAATCGATTGCGTTGTCCGCGTTCACCATCCGGTCAATGAAATATTCGAGCTGTTCTTTGTAAGCCTCCTTGAAATCCTCAAAGGTCTTCATCGAGGCAATCGGCATGGTTTTGGGTCCGACCTGCTCGCCCTCGTCCATTCCCGACGTGAACACGAATTCCATCGGGCGGCACATGTTGTAGAAGGCGGCGTCGTGCCAACCGTCGGTCTTCCCGCCCTTTTGCGGTTCCACGCAGCCGATCAGATTGTATTCCCGGGCATCGTAAATGGTCAAACCGCGGTTGATCAGTGCGGGGATGATCACCTCGTCGTTGTAATAGGCTGGAAGTCCGATGCCGGTTTGGGTCACTTCCACACACTTGCGCAGCAGATCCTGGGGCGTACCGTTCCAGACACGGACCGACAAAGACGGCTGAGGCAGCCGGGTGTGATAGGAAGCCTGCAGACACATGAAGGACATGTCGTTGGTCGCATCACGGCCGTCGCGGGTCTGTCCGCCGACGCACAGGTTCTGGAACAGGCCGTATCCGGCAAAACCGGCCGCCGAGAATTCGTCCCGGCATTTGCTGACCTCGTTCAGTTTGACCCAGACGCAGTCCACGAGTTCCTGCGCGGCATCCGGCGTCAGGACGCCGGCTTCCAGATCCTTCTTGAGATAAGGATACATATATTGGTCAAAACGCCCCGGAGAGATGGAATGACCGTTGGATTCGGTCTGAATCAGAAGCTGGACAAACCAGAAGGACTGCAGCGCCTCGTAAAAGGACGATGCGGGGTGTGCGGGAACGCGTGTGCAGTTCCGGGCAATCTGCTCAAGTTCGGCCCGACGGGTCGCATCCCGGCAGATTCCGGCCATCTCCCGGGCCAGTTTGGCATAACGCTGCGCGTAGGCAATCGCCGCCTGAAGGGACAGTTTTGCGGCCTGCAGGAAAATCATGCGGGTGTTGTAATCCGGATCGGTTTCCTTCAGCCCGGCCAGTGTCTTTTCGATTTCGTCAATCAGGCCCAGCATGCCGCAGCGGAGTACTTTTCCGTAATCCACGCACACGTGTCCGATGCCATTGTACAGGTAGTTGCCCGGGGTAAACACGTTGTGCGCCATTGCCTTCTTCGTGTCCTCGGACATATAGGAAAGGGCCAGTTCGGAAACCGTCTTCCCCTTCCAGTACGGGAAGATACGCCGCAATGCTTCCTTGTCTTCGGGAGACACGTAAAAGGGATCGGCCGAGCGGTGCTCCATCGTATCCAGTTCCTGCTCAATCCAGGCATAGGAAAACTCCGGAAAAACCTGCGAGGACCGGGGCTCCTTGGTGTTGCAGCCCACGATGAGTTCGTCTTCCCGGATGGCAATCGGCAAGTGCTCCAGAATATGCTGAAAAGCCAGAGCCCGACGCATATCAATCGGCTGATCTTCGCTTGCCTGATATGCCTCGGTGATCAGAACGGCTCGGTCGGATTCCAGCCTTGGCTTTCCTCCATAGGTCCGCTCTTTCAGTCTTTTTACTCGGTCTGTCATGGTTGTATCATAGATTTTGTAAGCCATACTCACTCCTTGCGTTCTGTCTGACAGAACCTGTTCAAATTCTTCCTTATTGTACTCTTGAGACACGGAAAAGTCAACCCTGATTACACATTTATCCCAAAAGAGGACACCGAAAAAGGCGTCGGGATCAAACCCGGCGCCATGTGCCTTTTACTTTCCGAAATGCTCATAAAAAAGTTTTCCGATGTCGGCCATCATCAGATGGGTCCGGTTGTCAAAGCCATATGAGGTGTCCTGCGAACCGTCGACCATAATGGCATAGGCGAACTGTCTCTTGTTGGCAAAGACAACGATGCCGGTATCCGCACGGACCCCGCCGGAAAAGCCAGTCTTACTCATCACCTTCACTGTTCCGTCGTCGTAATAATCCTCGACCGGCATGTACCGGGCAAACATATCCTTGTACTTCTGGTCTTCCAGAATGGAGAAGAACAGATTCCGGTATTCTTCCGTGAAATAATCCGTTGTGCGGACTTTCCGCAGATATTCCGTATAGGCTCGGGGCGCCACATCTGCCAGCCGCTTCTTTTCATAGTTGGGACTGCGGTCATAGACTTTGCGGTTGACCGATGCGTTCTCTACCCCGATTTCGTGAATGTGGCGGTTGACCTCCGGAAGCCCGCCCAAAAGATCGATGGTCAGGTTGGTCGCCGAATTGTCACTCAGGATGACCATCAGGACAAGCAAATCCTTCACGGTCAGCTGTATGCCCTCGCTCAGATACCGCATGATGCCCGAACCGGGATACAATTCCTCCTTTTTCACCGTTACGAAACGGCCCAGATTCTCCTCCCCGCGTTCGCACTTTTTCAGCATGGCACCCAGCACGAACAGTTTCATGGTGCTGGCCGTAGGCATCAGCTTATTCTCTTCTCTGTAAAACCGGAAATCCCCTCCGATTTCTTCAATGGAGATTGCCAGGTCCTCACAGACCATGTTTGTTTCCAGATACGCATTCAATTCAGATTCAAAGCTCATTTGCCTTCCCCTTTCCGAACATTCCTTTTTTCAGATATCCATACAGATTGTACATTTTTCATCTTTGCTTGTCAACCTGCAGCCGAGCCTGTCCGGGCAACTTTCAGGACGTCTTGCTCATCTCCCCGACACCCGGCACCGGTGCGGCATTCCGAGCAATCCGGTGCAAAGTGCAAACAAAAAGCGGACAGAGCCCGGGGCAGCGTATTGATTCATTGCGCTGATGAATTCGGCCGCCACGGCAGATGCGTCAGATTCCACGATCACTTCGTGCCTGATCACGTGGTCGATCAGGAAGTCCACAATACGAAGAGCCGGATTGAATCTCTCCCCTGCAGACGCGCTGTTCAGCATCTCAAAGATTCGGTTGATGGCCTGCTTTCTGCTCTTGCAGACGAGCTTTGGCTTGAAGATATTGCTATCAAATTCGTCTTCGAAATACGAGCGCTCGCCTTCGGTATACTCGATGTTCTCCATAATCCGATTGACGATTTCTTCGGCTTTCTTCTTGGTGTAGCCTTGTACTCGTTGCCGTCAGGAAGAGACATTCTGCCTTCCTCGGGCGGATAATGATCAAGGTTGTCTTCTGAAGAAATGGGCTGTTTTAACTGCTCTGGATTGTATTTCGTCAGATGGGTTGATTTTTCCAAGAAAATCTGCTACACTAATAATCGATGGGGATTACCCATTATTAGGCGAGGGAGCCGTAAGAGAGCTTTTTGCTTTTAGTACGGCGACGATCTCGCCTTTTTCTATGCTCTTAAGTGCAATTGCAACATGTAGCGAATTCTTCGCATTCAGCAATTCTTTGATTTCAAGTTTGTTTGGAACTATTCTATCTCCATCGGTAAGCGCACTTACTAACACACACTATTTCAGAGCAGGTTCTATTAAGCGGAACCTTGATGTAAAAGCCGTTCCCGGCTTCCTCAAATACAACTCTTACAACGTATCTTTTGTCTTCGCCGAGTCTTCCGACTTTTGTGAAGATGTCGGAAACCACTTTTCCTGGTAAGTCATATTGAAGTGCTTCTTGCACTGTTCGTCCGCCCACTTCGAGAAGCTCTCGCACTGACTTAGCGGTACGAACATATCTCCACCGTCCACTGGATGGACGCATGTCAATATTATTTCTTGCGAATCCATAAAGCTCATAAACCAACCTTTCAAATGTTTTCGTTCTGATTAATGATACCACTTTGGAGATTCAATGGCAACAATGATTTTTACTTTGTGTTTCATATGAACACCTTATGATTTCTAAGCAAGGCGTGTTATCTTTTGCTCACCATATGGAGATTTGGATGCCATTTATTGACCCCTGTTTCCATCAAAAAAGGCCTCCAGCATCATCGCCAGAGGACTTGAACCACTGAATCAGTAGAAAAAACGAAAGGTTTTAGCAATCGTTCTTTTTATCGAGCTATCGTTTTTCTTATCATCAATCGTTTTTTCAACTGTTGTTCACTTATAATAATAGATGAAGAAAAAGGTAATCCTCGAATATTGTTTTGATTTTGTTTTATTTCTCCAACGACGCTTTGTAGTTATTCCCCCACGTCTGCATCGTGTCAAGGATCGGGCGCATGGATTCGCCGAGTTCGGAGAGAGCATATTCCACGCGGGGTGGGACTTCGGGATAAACGGTGCGGGTGATGATTCCGTCCGCTTCCATCTGACGCAGACTCTCGGTGAGCACCTTCTGGCTGATCCCGTCAAGACTCTTATGTAATTCATTGAATCGCCACGGACGGACAAGCAGGTTGCGAAGGATCAGAAGCTTCCATTTGTTCCCAATAAGCGATACGGTGGTTGCGACCGGGCAATCCGGTAATTCTTCTTTTGTTTTCATAAGATCCTCCAATACTTCCTTTTTGAATGTTACACAACTATTATACTATAATATATGTGTTTTTTCAAGTAGTCACTAAAAAGTGCGTATATACTTACAAAAAAGTGCGTACTTGTGCGGAAGAAAAGCATCAGTATAATGGAAAATGCAGAGGGCGAAACGGCGCTCTGACATATTTCAAGGAGGATAACGAAATGGCACTTTCCAATCTATTCGGATGGAGTAAGAAGGACAAGGAGAATAAGGCTCCCGCTGCCGCCTGTGGTGCGGCTGATAAGCCTGCTGAGACTCCCGCTGCTTGCGGCGCGGCCGATAAGCCAGCTGAGACTCCCGCAGCCTGCGGTGCGGCTGACAAGCCCGCTGAAACTCCCGCAGCCTGTGGCGCTGCCGACAAGCCGGAAGAAAAACCAGCAGCTTGCGGTTCTGCCTGCGGAGCCGGCGACAAGAAGTAAGCTTCTTTCCACCCGTTCCCGGTTGGAGAATTCTGACCGGGAACCTCGATAATCATTCGGGTCATTCCGATTACATATAAGGTGACTAAATGAAACAGTATTTTTCCTTTCAATGGCATATCACGGATGAGTGCGACCAACGGTGCAAGCACTGCTATATCTTCTCCGGCGATCCCTGCCGTAAGCTCGACTCGATGAGTTGGGAGCAAATGCAGGACACTTTCTATAACTGCCTCGACTTCTGCGAAGTGTACGGCAGACTGCCGTACTTTTATCTGACCGGCGGCGACCCAATCCTGCACCCGGATTTCTGGCGGTTGCTCGATCTGTTCCACAAATACGATATCCCCTTTACGATCATGGGCAACCCATTCCACCTGAACGATCAGGTCTGCCTGGAACTGAAAGCGCTCGGCTGTCAGAAGTATCAACTATCGCTCGACGGACTGCGGGAAACGCACGACTGGTTCCGCAAGCCGGGATCATTTGACTGCACGCTGGAGAAGATCGGTTGTATCAACCGCGCGGGGATAAGATCGGTCGTTATGACCACCTTATCCAAACAAAACCGCATGGAAGTTCCTGGCATCATCGACGCCGTTGTGAAATCGGGCGTGAATATCTTCGCTTTCTCGCGCTACGTTCCATCCGGCGGCGAGCTTGACACGAGTATGACGCCACAGGAATACCGCGAACTGCTCGCCCTTTGTGACAAGAAGTTCAAAGAGTATGAAGCGGAAGGGTGCGAGACCTATTTCAACAAGAAAGACCACTTGTGGACGCTCTACGAATACGAAACGGGAGAATTCAGGATTCCCGCATACGCCTGTGACGGCATGATCTACGGCGGATGCAACTGCGGCAACTGCCATTTGACCATCCTGCCGAGCGGCGATATCTTCGCCTGCCGCAGGGTTGCTGACAGTAAAATCGGCAACGTATTCGAAGATCGCCTCGCCGACGTGTGGGTGACGAGCGCGGAGGCGTACCGCAATTACGACGAGTTTTCCAAATGCTCGCGGTGTAAGCTAAAGCAGTTCTGCCGTGGTTGTCCTGCCGTTGCGAAGGGTTATACCGGCGACTTTTACGGCGACGACCCGCAATGCTGGGCAAGCGAGGAAAACGGACTGCTTACCGCGAAAGAAGAAAGGAAGATCGGATAATGGATATAGAAACCTGTATAAAGAAACTCGGTTATGTCGGCGTTCTCGATTTCGCAACCGTGGACGAGAACGGCGCACCGCAGATACGGAATATCAGCGCGATACACTACGAGGGTACGACGCTTTATTTCCTCACCGCGCGCGGCAAGCCCTTTGCGCGTCAGCTAAAAGCAGACGGCAGAGTACAGATACTCGGATATACGAAATACAAAGAGACGATCCGGCTTTCCGGACGTGCAATCGAAGTACCGGAGGACGAGCAGATCAAATGGCGTGACGTGATCTACGCAGAACAGCCCTACCTTGAAAACGTATATCCCGGCGAGACGAAGAACATCGACACGATATTTATGATCAAGGACTACACCATCGAGTATTTTTGCCTTTCCACCCGTCCGATCACGCGGGAATATTTCGCCGTCGGCGACGCGGAAATCAAGAAAAAGGGATACTACATATCCGAAGACTGCGTCGGCTGCGGGACTTGTCAGACGGTTTGCCCGCAGAACTGTATTGAAGAAGGCAGTCCGTTCGTCATTGATGAAAACCATTGCCTGCAATGCGGCAACTGCGCCGAAAACTGCCCGGTCGAAGCGATACGGAGGTATTGAAATGAAAGCGGTTTTGATTGATAAGGTAACCGAAAGCAAGGACGTGGTATTGTCCGAAATCCCGATCCCGGAGCCGCGCCCCGGCTGGGTGCTTGTGAAAGTTCGGGCGTTCGGGCTCAATCATTCCGAGAAACTTCTGCGGCTGAACGAGATTCGCGCGGACTATATTCAAAAGCCGGTCATACCCGGCATCGAATGCGTCGGCGAGATCGCCGATCCGTCGGACAGCGGTATTGCGGTCGGTCAGAAGGTCGTCGCGCTTATGGGCGGTATGGGTCGCAGCTTCAACGGCAGTTACGCGGAATACGCTCTGCTCC
>JAFTBN010000013.1 GCA_017455185.1 Clostridia bacterium | reverse complement strand
GCGTCCAATTGCAAGTGATTTGAACCGTTTCTTCGTAATAAAAACAAATATTTTAGCCAATTGCGTAGAAAAGCAGAGCAATAGTTTCTTTTTCAATGAAAATTTGCCATTTTCATATGTACAGAAAGCTCAATGATTGTGATTAATATTGCTGAAACTCTTATATACGTAGGAACTTATTATGTGAAATGAGGCTATAATGACGATTAATAATGATTATTTAACTGATGGAGAGAAAAAAACCCTTTCTTTCTTTGCTAACATGATTGGAAAACAAGAAAAGATTTTTATTGATCAAATTAATCATGCAACGATTAAAAGTGAAACCGATCCATATTCAATGTTCATTAGATTTACTGTCAACAAAAAACAATGTAAGAAAATAAAAGGTTTCCGATTTGATTCAACAATTCAAGTATTACATGAAGATGGAGATTGCACATGTATGATTATGTTTATTCGAGACGGCTTTATTACCGAATTTGAGGTGTTTCATAAATACTATTATTTAGAGCTGAATTATGACAAAATCTGCTTTGGCAAAATGATCAAAGAGATTTAACAAGCATACTGGGCTGGTACGGATTTGTATTAGTGATGCGCATTCGTCAAAGCTTTTTGCGCCATTGACCCCTTGACAAATCGATTTGGCGGATTATAATACAAGACAGTGAGCAAAGGCGTTCATTTTCACAAGGACGAAAGTCTGTGTGAAAATGGGCGTTTTTTTTTTTTTTTGCGATGACTGAAACGAAAAGGGGCGTGGATAGCATGAGAGAAGGAGAAGTGAGAATTCCTTCGGGCTGCGCGATTGCGGCCGTGATTTCAAGAAGCGGTGAGAGAATGACCGGAGAGGCCATCATCGGGGCGATGAAACCGATGCACGACCGGTCCAACGGGCTGGGCGGCGGTTTTGCCGGATACGGCATTTATCCCGAATACAGGGATTTCTATGCCTTTCATGTGTTTTTTGACTGCCGGGATACACGCAAGAAGTGCGAAGCGTTTCTGAAGGAGTCCTTTGAGATTGTGAAAGGGGAACTGATCCCGACACGGAAAATGCCGCAGATTACGGACGAGCCGCTGATCTGGAGATACTTTGTGACTCCCCTGAAGTCCGTGCTGGCCAACCTGCAGCTCGACGAAAAGGAATTCGTCGTCCGCACGGTCATGCAGATCAACACCCGAATGGAGGGCGCCTATGTGTTCTCCAGCGGCAAGGACATGGGAACGTTCAAGGCGGTGGGCTTCCCGGAAGACGTCGGCGTCTATTACAAACTGGAAGAATACCAGGGGTATTCCTGGACGGCCCACGGACGGTATCCGACCAATACGCCGGGCTGGTGGGGCGGCGCCCATCCCTTTACGCTCCTGGATTATTCGGTCGTGCACAACGGAGAGATCTCTTCCTATGACGCGAACCGCCGGAACATCGAGATGTTCGGATACAAATGCACGCTGCAGACCGACACCGAGGTCATCACCTACATCCTGGATTATCTGCTCCGCAGGCAGGGACTGACGCTCCCCGAGGCAGCCGACGTCATCGCCGCTCCGTTCTGGAGCACCATCGAAGGGATGAAGGACGAGGGCAAAAAGGAAGCGCTGAAATATCTGCGCATCCTGTTTTCCGGTCTTCTTGTCACGGGGCCTTTTTCCATTATCCTGGGGTTCGACGGGGGGCTTATGGCGCTGAATGACCGGCTCAAACTCAGGTCCATGGTGGTAGGAGAGTCGGGCGACCGGGTCTTCATCGCCAGCGAGGAGGCGGCCATCCGGGCGATGGAACCCGGGGCGCAGCACATCTGGGCTCCGTCGGGCGGTGAGGCGGTGATTGTGAAAGTGGAAGGGGGTACAGTCTGATGGGAGTGGAATTCATTTATCCCGAGTTTGAGGTCATCCGCAGGGAGGACCGGTGCATTGCCTGCCGGGTCTGCGAGCGGCAGTGCGCCAACGAAGTGCATGCATACAGCGAGGAATACGGAAAGATGGTCAGCGACGAGTCCAAGTGCGTCAACTGCCAGCGGTGCGTTTCTCTTTGCCCCACCCGGGCCCTGAAAATCGTAAAGAGCGACTGCGCGCTGCGGGAAAACGCGAACTGGCAGAGCGACACCATCCGGGAAATCTACAAACAGGCCAACAGCGGAGGCGTGCTCCTGTCCTCCATGGGCAATCCGAAACCGCTGCCGGTTTATTGGGACAGACTGCTGATCAACGCATCCCAGGTGACAAATCCTCCGATCGATCCCTTAAGGGAACCGATGGAGACCCGGGTGTTCCTCGGAAAGAAACCCGCCCGGGTGGAGCGGGACGAAAAAGGAAACATTCGCAACCGGCTCGATCCCCAGATTCAGCTGTCCCTGCCTGTGATGTTTTCGGCCATGAGCTACGGATCCATCAGCTACAATGCGCACGCTTCTCTGGCGCGGGCGGCGGCCGAACTCGGTATTCTCTATAACACAGGCGAGGGCGGTCTGCACGAAGATTTCTATGCGTTCGGCGCAAACACGATTGTTCAGGTCGCATCGGGCCGGTTTGGCGTGCATGAGGATTATCTGAACGCGGGGGCAGCCATCGAAATCAAGATGGGCCAGGGAGCCAAGCCAGGCATCGGGGGACATCTGCCCGGCGCAAAAATCGTCGGGGATGTCTCCAGGACCCGGATGATTCCGGAAGGGTCGGACGCGATTTCGCCGGCGCCCCATCATGACATCTATTCAATCGAAGATCTCAGGCAACTGGTATATTCCTTAAAGGAAGCGACGCAATACAAAAAGCCTGTCATCGTCAAGGTCGCTGCGGTCCACAACATCGCGGCCATTGCCAGCGGCATCGCGCGCAGCGGAGCGGACATCATTGCCATTGACGGATTCAGGGGAGGGACCGGAGCGGCTCCGACCCGGATCCGGGACAACGTGGGAATCCCGATCGAACTGGCTCTTGCGGCCGTGGACAAACGCCTGCGGGACGAAGGAATCCGCGGGAACGTTTCCCTGGTGGTCGGAGGGTCCATCCGTTCGGCGGCCGACGTGGTGAAGGCGGTGGCGCTCGGCGCCGACGCCTGCTACATCGCGACGGCGGCGCTTCTGGCGCTGGGCTGCCATCTGTGCCGGACGTGCCAGTCCGGCAAATGCAACTGGGGCATTGCCACCCAGCGCCCGGACCTGGTGAAGCGGCTCAACCCGGAAATAGGGGCGGCCCGCCTGGTCAGGCTGATGACCGCCTGGAGGCATGAAATCATGGAGATGATGGGCGGTATGGGCATCAATTCCATCGAGGCGCTGCGCGGAAACCGTCTGATGCTGCGGGGCGTCGGACTGAACGACCGGGAACTGGAAATACTGGGAATCTCGCATGCGGGGGAATAAGAGGATGAAACGTGTCTATGTGAAAGAGGAGTGGTGCCTGGGCTGCCACCTGTGCGAATACAATTGCGCATTTGCCAATTCCGGGCTGAAGGATATGGCTTTTGCGCTCAAAGGGAAGCCCATCTTCCCCCGGATTCACGTCGAAGGGGATGGCAGAATCACCTTTGCCGTTTCCTGCCGTCACTGCGAGGATCCGCTTTGCCTGAAGAGCTGCATCGCGGGCGCCATCTACCTGGACGGCGGAGTGGTGCGGATCCGCCGTCAGAAATGCGTCGGCTGCCTGACCTGCGTGCTGGTTTGCCCTTACGGGGCGCTCGCACCGGCCGAGGACGGCATCATGCAGAAGTGCGAACTCTGCCTGGAAAACGCGTGCGGCGCTCCGGCCTGCGTGACGGGCTGCCCGAACCGGGCCATCGTATACGAAGAGGAAGGAGCAGGGACATGAAGAAATACGTCATATTGGGCAACGGAGTGGCGGCAGCGGCCTGCATCGAAGGAATCCGAACGGTGGATGAAAAAGGGGAGATTACGGTTGTTTCGGCCGAAAACAGGCCGGTGTACAGCCGTCCTCTGATTTCCTATCTGCTCGAGGGAAAAACCGATCTTCCGCGTATGCAATACCGTCCGGCCGATTTTTACGAAAGGAACGGGGTCCGGGTGCTCTACGGAAAGTTCGCCCAAGGCATCGATCCGGCCACCCATACGGTCCGGCTGGACGACCGGACGGTTCTTCTCTACGACCGGCTGTGCGTTGCCACCGGTTCGCGGTCGTTTGTTCCTCCTTTTGAGGGACTGGACCGGGTGAGAAGAAAATATACGTTCATGAGTCTGGATGACGCGCTGGCCCTGGATTCGGAAATAAAGAAGGACAGCCGGGTTCTGATTGTAGGGGCCGGGCTGATCGGGCTGAAATGCGCTGAGGGAATTCGCGACCGCGTGGGCAGCATCACGGTGTGCGACCTGGCGGACCGGGTGCTTTCCAGCATTCTGGACGCGGACTGCGCCGCGATGGTGCAGAGGCATCTGGAGGAAAACGGCCTTTCGTTTCTGCTGGGTGATACCGTGGAGCGGTTTGAGGACGGAACAGCCCGGATGAAAAGCGGGCGGGAGGTCCCGTTCGACGTACTGGTGCTTGCCGTCGGCGTCCGGGCGAACAGCGAAATGGTCCGGGACGCGGGAGGCCGGGTCAACCGGGGAATTGTGATCGGAGAAAAAGCGGAAACAAGTCTTGCGGACGTGTATGCGGCCGGCGACTGTGCCGAAGGATTTGATGCGTCTCTCGGTGCCGGGCGTGTCCTGGCCATCCTGCCCAATGCCTATATGCAGGGGTATACGGCCGGGGTGAATATGGCCGGAGGCGATACCGGGTACACGTCCGGCATTGCCATGAATTCCATCGGCTTTTTCGGATTGCATATGATGACGGCGGGCGTATACGAAGGAGAGATGCTCGAAGAAAGGGAGGAAAATGCCATAAGGCGGTTTTTCATCCGCGACGGATTTCTCAAAGGGTTCATCCTGATCGGGGGAACCGACCGGGCGGGCATTTACACTTCCCTGATCCGGGACCGGATTCCTCTGTCCGAACTTGACTTTGACCGGGCGAAAAAAGTTGCTTCAAATCTGATCTTTTCACAACAAATGCGTAGAAAAAAGTTTGGAGGTGTAGTAAAATATGCTGATTCAGGCAAATGAACTCAGTTACCGTGACATTAATGACCGTCTTCGTTCGGGCGGACGGGAGAGCACTCTTCTGGGATGCCTGGGCCAGCGCTTCATCGGCGCGGGCATGGCGGGCCTTTCCGTTACCGTGGAGGGAATCCCGGGCAACGCGCTCGGCGCCTATCTCAACGGAGCGAGCATCACCGTGCGGGGCAACGCGCAGGACGCCGTGGGAGATACCATGAACGACGGGGAAATCACCATTCACGGAAGCGTGGGAGATGCGGCCGGATACGCCATGCGCGGCGGCTCTATCTTCATTCAGGGCGACGCCGGGTACCGTACGGGAATCCATATGAAGGAATACAGGGAAAAGGTTCCGATCATTGTCATCGGCGGCACAACCGGGAGTTTTCTCGGCGAGTATCAGGCGGGCGGTGTGATTGTCGTGCTGGGCCTTGGCCGGGGAAAGCGGAGCATTGTCGGTCCGTTTCCCTGCACAGGAATGCATGGAGGCAAGCTGATTCTCCGCTCGGACGGCTCGGATCTCACCTTTCCCGACCAGGTAACGGCCCGTGCGGCGGATGCCGGGGACCTTGAGCAGATTGAAAAATACGTCCGTGAATATTGCAGCCGGTTCGGCACGGATGTGGATGAAGTGATGAACCATCCTTTTACGGTCGTGACGCCGGACAGCCGAAATCCTTATAAGCAGCTGTATGTTGCGAACTGAAACGAGAAAAAAAGAATCGGACAGACAACCGGAGGTTTGAAATGAACTATTCAAGGGAAGAAATCATGCAATACGTGGAAGAGGAGGACGTCAAGTTTATCCGCCTCGCGTTCTGTGATGTGTTCGGGCATCAGAAGAATATTTCCATTATGCCGGCCGAACTGCCCAGGGCGTTCGAACACGGCATCGCGTTTGACGCTTCGGCCATTGCCGGTTTCGGAGACGAGGCGCATTCCGACCTGTTTTTGCATCCGGATCCCGAGACGCTCGTCTGGCTTCCCTGGCGTCCGGAGCACGGAAAAGTCGTCCGGATGTTCTGCAGCATCACCTATCCCGACGGAACGCCGTTTGAATGTGACGTCAGAACCATGCTCAAAGGGGCGATCCGGGACGCGGCCGATGCGGGATACACGTTCTTTTTCGGAGCCGAGCAGGAGTTTTACCTGTTTGAACTGGATGAAAACAACCGGCCCACGAAGAAGCCGTATGACCATGCGGGGTACATGGATATTGCGCCCGGGGACAGAGGAGAAAACGTACGCCGTGAAATTTGTCTGACGCTCGAGCAGATGGGCATCCGCCCCGAGAGTTCGCACCACGAGGAGGGACCGGGGCAGAACGAGATTGACTTCCGCTATACCGAAGCGCTTTCCGCCGCAGACAATGTGATGACCTTCCAGACGGTCGTGAAAACCGTCGCGCACCGCAACGGAGTGTATGCCGACTTTTCGCCCAAGCCCCTTGAGGACAAGCCCGGAAACGGGTTTCACGTCAATATGTCGGTCCGCCCGGACGAATCGGGCGAGCACCTGCCCCGTGTCATTGCCGGCGTGCTCGGCAAAGCGGTGCCCATGACCTTGTTTTTCAATCCGACCGCGGATTCGTATCTGAGACTGGGAAGGGAAAAAGCGCCGCGTTACATTTCCTGGTCGTCCGAAAACCGCTCTCAGCTGATTCGCGTTCCGGCTGCCGCCGGGGAATTCCGGCGGGCCGAACTCCGGTCTCCCGATCCGACGGCCAATCCGTATGTGGCGTTTGCGCTGCTGATCCGGGCCGGGCTGGACGGACTGCAAAGGAAGGCCGTATTGCCGGCTCCGGTCGACGTCAATCTGTTCCGTGCCGGCAGGGATGAGGTCAGCGGGCTTGTCAAACTGCCCGACAGCCTGGAAGCGGCGCGTCAGGCCGCACGCAAAGACGCGTTTATCCGTTCGGCCGTGCCGGAAAAAATACTGAATATTTACTGCGCCGAGTAAGAGTAAAACGAAAAAAACGGGAAAGGAGGGAGAGCCGATGAGTCTGAAGGAACAGGTATACAGCGTTCTGGTTGTGTCCGCGTCTGAAAAATTCAATCAGGCGATCTCCGAGTTTTTCCCCCTTCCCGTGTTTTGTCCCGTTCGGGTTGTTTCGAACATCAGCGCAGCCAAGAGGGCGATTGCCGAGAGGGATTTTGACATGGTGGTTGTCAACTCTCCTTTGCCTGACGATACGGGAATCTGCTTTTCCATCGATACCGTCGGCGCGAACGGGACGGTCGTACTCTTCCTGGTCAGGTCGGACCAGTTTGCCGAATCTTATGACCGACTGGCGGAACACGGTGTGTTCCTGATGCAGAAGCCGACGCAGAAAAGCGTGCTGCAGCTTGCCTCCGGCTGGCTGATCAGCGCCCGGGAAAGAATCCGGAAAACCGAGAGGAAGACGCTGTCCATCGAGGAAAAAATGAACGAAATCCGCCTGGTCAACCGTGCGAAATGGCTGCTCATCGGCGAGTTGAAAATGACCGAACCGGATGCGCATCGCTACATTGAAAAGCAGGCGATGGACCGCTGTGTTTCCCGGCGGATTGTGGCCGAGGAGATCATCCGGACCTACGGCGGATGATATCCGGACCTACGGAGGATAATCGGCTGTACGGAAAGAAGGCCCGGAGCCCATGACGTTGCGTCACGGCTCCGGGCCTTTTCAATCCTTCCGGATGGTTGTCTTACTTCTGGTAGACCACTTCGAAGGAAACGATTTCCTTGGGAGCGGCATGGAAGCTGAGTTTGTTTGAGCCTTCCACCGACAGAGCCTGCAGGCGGTTTTCTCCGAGCGAGATGTTGTATGCTTCCTCAATGCCCCTCGGCAGGCTGACCTGGAAATCAACCGGCTGGCTGGTGCTGTTGTAGAAACGGTACACGAACGAGCCGCCTCTTTCGCTGCCTTTGACGGCCGAGAGAATCATGGCGTTCGGTGTGGACTGGGAAACATACATGTACTGCATTTCATGCGGAAGCATGACGCGCGCGTTCGGAATCGGGCGATAGAACAGACCGGGCATACCGGGTCCCTGGACAAAAGGTCTTCCGCCGACAAACTTGTTGACGTCTACGCTCTGTACGGCCGTGTAAGGCATGGACATGAACTGGGCGGCATAGGCTGCGACCGATGCGCTGACGTGGTCGCCTTCGTACGGATACAGGGAGAACCGGTATTTCTGGGTTCCGAAGCATTCGCCTTCGGGGGTGAACCAGTCTTCGCAAAGCGAGTTGGCAGCTTCTTCGACCGAACCGGTAATCCGGTTGACGGCGCGGAGCAGGGTCATGGCCAGGGTGTTGTTTTTGTCGGTCATCTGCTCGTATTCATACAGGCCCTCGTTGAATACGGCAAGACCGCAGCTGCCGTCCTCTACGCCGAAGAAGTCGGTGTTCGGATGGGTCTTGTCGTCGTTGTATACGCTGACCTTGTTGCGGGTCAGGATATCGAACGGCTGGCCGGCATAGTTGGTGTCGGAAACGAGTCCGGTCGGGAAGAGAACGCGCAGGCGGTGCTGCTTGACCTGGTTCTCGACGTTCATGCGGACATCCAGGGTCCGGGAGCCTTTGTTCAGGGTCAGATAGATCCTGACGGCGATGCTTTCCCGGTTTCCGTTGCGGTCCAGAGGAAGCTTGTAGCTGATCTGCCGGGTCTGGGACAGGTACGTGTCGTCCAGGGTGATGACCTTTGCCTTGACCTTTTCGCTGGTCAGGATCTGCTTGCCGTCGTTTTCATAATAGTTGTATGCGGTTCCGACGTCCACGTTGTCTTCCAGAAGAAGCAGATTCCGGTAGACTTTTCCGGAAGCTTTTTCGGTCAGGTCGACGGTTCCGTTTTCATGGATATTCACGATGAGGAAATCGTTTTCCATGTACATCTTTTCCGGACGATAGGGATGGTTGATCTTCATGACGCCGCGTTTCTGCGGGGTCAGGGTCAGAATCCGATGGCTCATGCCGGGCAGATAGCCCACGTCCAGCTTGATGTAGTACGCGTTGACGGTTTTGCCGCCCGGGAGGTTGATCGGGCTGAGAATCCGTTTGTTGCGGTTGCGGACGATGTTCGTGATCGTGAAGGGGATCTTCGCGCCCGAATGGTCGGTGATCTTGAATACGCCGGTGTCCTCTTCGGCCGGAATTTCCACCACGGCGTCCAGCGGGGTGGTGCAGGGAACCTGAGAGGAGTTCATGCAAAGAATCAGGTATTGATCCTTTTTCAGCCCGCGGCGGTCCACGTGATTGAGAAGACTTTCGGTCCCGCGGTCAATCAGGTCGGTTGCGTTTTCGTTGACCCGCTTGAAGCGGTCCATCATATGTTCGTGCACCGCGTCAACCGAGCAGCCGCAGATGGAATCGTGCGGATGGTTCTGGATCAGGACTTTCCACATGTAGCGGTCGTAATCGATCGGGAAATCCCCGACTTTCATAACCGAAGTGAAGGCGTACAGCGGTTCCAGTTTCTTTTCCAGAAGGGCCTGCATGCGGGCGTTCCACTGCTTGAGATAGACGCGGCTTGCCAAAGTCCCGGTCAGGACGTTGGGCGCTCCGTTGTCGCGGAATTCGCCGCGGAACGTTGCGAGCTGAACGCCGTTCTGTTTGAGTTCGGCCTTGACCCGGTCCATGAACTCGGGAAGCGTATCCTGGAAGAAGGCCTCGTCCTTTTCCAGATAGGGCTGAGCGGCCTCCAGTGCGGCAGTCAGGTCTTCCTGCGCCTCCAGATGGTCGACGCCGTTCATCAGCAGATAGTTGGAAGTGGAGCAGCAGTCCGCACAGAGCTTTCCGCGGTTGCGGGCCAGATTGAGAGCGCTTTCGGGTTCAACCGGGAAGCGCTGGGCGTTGTTGTACCAGAAACGCATATGCTCGCAAAGGACTTTGGATCCGTCTTCGGATTCCCAGAAGAATTCGGTGGTTTTGGCGTGGTTGTCGTCGCCCCGGTCGAATCCGCGGCCGAATACGCAGGTATCCAGGCCGTAGCGGCTGAGAATCTGCGGCAGCTGTGAGCAAAGACCGAACTGGTCGGCTGCATAACCGACCTGCATGCATTTCCCAAAATCATTGGCGATTTTGGTGCCGATGATCAGGTTGTGAACGGTGGCTTCGCCCGAAGTCAGGTGAAAATCATTCTGTACATACCACGGTCCGACCAGAATGCGGCCTTCCCGGATGTATTTTTTCAGAATTCTTTCTCTTTCCGGACGGATTTCCAGGTAATCGTCCAGAACGATGGTCTGGGCGTCCAGATGAAACCGGTAGCCGTGATCTTTTTTCAGAATGTCAATCAAATGGTCAATGAGATCGACCAGACGCATTCTGAAATTCTCGAGCGGAATGTACCACTCACGGTCCCAATGGGTGTGAGAAATAACGCAATACTTTTTTGCTGCGTTTGTTGGATTGGCCATTTTTTGTATTCCTCCGATTATGAATTACTGGTTGGGGAACCGGATTTTTCCGGTTCGGGAAAGGATAAAAGATATGCGCCGTACCGGGCCAGAGCGGCGGTCAGGTCATCCGGATCGGTGTCCGGATCCTGCCAGAGCACTCCGCACCTTCCGGGGCAGGCATGCAGTGTTTTTTTCAAAGAGTCCAGGTCGGATGCCCTCAGGAACAGAGGCAGATCGAATTCGTCCTGCAGCCATCGGGCTATCCGACTCATTCTTTCGCCATCCTCCAGGCTGAGTACAATCCCGCGGGCTCCGTCGGCCATCATGTCGGTCACGCATCTTCGCAGGGGCTGAGTGTCGCCGTTTTCCCAGGATTGAAGCAATTGCCCTTCCTCTTCGCCCGAAAGGGTTCCCAGGACGGCGGATTCATCCGAAAAGGACAGAACGTGCTCTCTGGCACATACATAGGGGATTTCTTCGCTGCGGCTGTTTCCGCACGGTTCGCAAAGAGCCAAAAGGGGGCGGATTTCGCGGATGTATTCCGGGTCGGTTCCGCAGCAGCCTCCCACAAGGGTGGCTCCTTCTCTGACGCAGGCTTCCATGCCGGCGTAAAAGGTCTCGGGTCCTATGGGAAACACGGGAGGCGTCCGGGACATGTCGGCCAGCCCCGCGCCGGGACAGGCGAGCAAAGGAAGGTCGGTCAGCGTCCGGATACGTCCGAGCAGGGGTGCAGCGTGTGTCGCGTCGGGCGAGCAGTTCAGCCCGACCGCGTCGGCGCCAAGACCCGAGGCCATGACAACGGCCGCCTCCAGGGTGCCTTTTGCAAACAGACGTCCGTCGTCCCGGCAGGAGAAACTGACCAGGACAGGGCCTGCGAAAAAGGTCCTTGCCTCAAGCAGGAGAGCTCTGCATTCGTCATAGTCGCATTGCGTTTCCAGCCAAAGGCAATCGGCTCTTTCCTTTTGCGCCAGCTGGATCAGCGGGCGGATGGCCTGGCGGATTGCAGCCTCATCCGGATGATCCATCCGGTAGGCGAACGGCCCGATGCTGTAGGCAATCCAGTGGCTGTTTTCGGTTTGCGGATGGGATGTTTCATATTGATGGACGGCCTGTCTTGCGCATCGCAGAGCCTGTTTGGCCCGGGCGAGCGTTTCCGTGTCGGGTGTTTCCGGATTGCACCACAGACCGAAGGTGTTGGTTCGCAGGATCTGGCATCCTGCTTCCAGGTAGGACAGATGAAGTCGGACTACGCGGTCTTCCCGGTCCGGGAAGAAACGATAGGCGAATTCTCCCACGGGGAGGCCGTCTTTCTGCAATTGCGTTCCGGTGGCTCCGTCTGTCAGATAGGCTCCGGTGCGGAGGTTCAATCGGGAGCGGCTCATCGTTTCAGTTCTCCGTTGCATACGCGCCGGATGAACCGGCCGGCCAGTCTGACCCAATCCGCCGCATCCTCTTTTTCCATGGCGGGGTTCTTTATGGAAGTCTCCCGGTTCGCCAGGGATAAGCCGTGCGGTCCGTCCGGATAAATGTGCAGTTCGAACGGAATGCGGTGGGCAGAAAGAGCCTGCGCGAACAACAGACTGTTCTGCACCGGGACCACGGGGTCGTTTGCCGTATGCCAAAGAAAGGCGGGCGGCGTGGCGTCGCTGACAAAGTGCTCCAGGGAAAAGGCCTGCCGCTGCTCCGGAGAATCCTGCCCGGGCTCGCAGAGTTGCGTGATGGAATCTCTGTGGGCAAACGGACCGGCGGTTATGACCGGATAACACAGGATCAAGCCGTTGGGTCTGAGCCGTTCGGAAGCGGTTTTCGGATCCTGCGCAAGTTTTCGGAGCACGACCGGGTGATTCCAGAACACCCCTCCGGCTGCAGCCAGGTGACCCCCGGCGGAAAACCCGAGCGTGAAGATCTGTTCCGGATGGATGGAAAACTCGTCTTTTCGTTCCCGCAGCAAGCGGATGGCCGCGAACAGGTCCAGGAACGGGTGATACTGCCTTGCGTTCTCCCGGGTGGAATAGGTTAGGACAAAGACGTTGCATCCGGCCGCCAAAAAAGGGAAGACAACCGGTTCGGCTTCCCGTTCGGACAGGTTGACATATCCGCCGCCCGGACAGACGAGCAACGCGGGGCGCGCAGGAGAACCCTGCTTCAGCCGGCCCGTATCGTCCTGAAGATAGGCGGTGAGCGTGGCCGGAGACTCCGGTCTTACGGAATAGGTGGTTTGTTTCATGGTTAGATAGAGGGCCGAAGAATCCGTAACAACGGACGTCTTCGGCCACTTTCCTTCTTGTTAGCCGATCCGGATTGCAGCCGGTCGGGATTTATGTCTCGGATGAAGCCTCTGCGTTTGTGCCTTCCTCTTCCGACGAGGAAGTGTCAGAATCTTCGGTCAAAAAATCGTCGTCATCGATGGCATCCTTGTCCACGTTGTCAATGACGCAGAATTTGCGGTACAGTTTGATGGAAGCGTAAGCGACGGCGGAAATGCCGGCACAAACGGCGGTCAGAATGAGGAAAACCTTTCCGACGCTGGTTTTTTTCTTTTTCCGGCGGAACGGAAGAAATGGAATGAAATGCCAGAACATGGGAACACCTCCGTATGAAATGAATTGCGGCAAAAGCCGTTGTTTTGATATCTATATTCAGTATAGCAATAAAAATAAGAAAAAGCAAGGGCTTTTTCTACAAAACAGGCAGGAAAAAGAGAAAAACGAACGCAACGAAACTGTCCCGGAGTCATTTGTTTTCGTTGACTTTTTTCTTTGGCAATGGTATACTGAAACCGATGAAAACCAGGAAAAGAAAGGGCATGACGCTGTGACCTACCGGACGTTGAAAGAAAGACTCCAAAACATCGGAGCGCAGGAGCCGGCCGAGGAGGCGCTGTGCCTTTTGCGGGAGCTTTTGCATGCCGACACCGCCTCGGTGCTGGCTTATCCGGAGCGGGAGTACAGCGAGGAGGTGCTTTTGCAGGCCCTGTCGCAGAGAGCTTCCGGAAGGCCGTTGCAATACATCGTCGGAAGCTGGCCTTTCTTCCGGGAAACGTATTATGTAAATGAATCCTGCCTGATTCCCAGGGCGGATACGGAAATCCTGGTGCAGGCGGCCATAGAGGACATACCGCAAGGCGTCCGGTTCGCGGATCTGTGCACGGGGAGCGGGTGCGTCGCCATTTCGATTTTGTGTTCCCGCAAAGACCTCAGAGCGGATGCCGTGGATGTGATGAAGGACGCACTGGCTTTGGCAGAAAGAAATGCGGTTCGCAACGGGGTTGAGCAGCGTATCCGGTTTATGGAGCGGGATGTGCTGACCTGGACGCCGCCTGAACCCTATCCCTTTGTGGTGGCCAATCCTCCCTATATCCCGGACGCCGTGGTGGAAACGCTGGCTCCGGAGGTGCGGCAAGAACCCGCCGTTGCCTTAAGGGGCGGGGAAGACGGACTGCGGTTTTACAGGAGTCTGCTGGAGCGAAAGGAACTGTGGCTCAGACCCGGAGGCGCCTTCTATTTTGAAATCGGCGCGGACCAGGGAGAAGCCGTCGGCCGGCTTGCCGGTCTGTCGGGGATGAGTGCCCGCCTTTTGCAGGATTATGAAGGCAGGGACAGGGTGATTTGCCTGACGGGCAGAGACTGTGAGAATGAAACGGGAAAAGAGAATTGACATATGAAAATCGTGGTTCTTGCCGGGGGATGGTCTCCGGAAAGGAATGTTTCCTGGTCTTCCGGGACACTGATTGCGAATGCGCTGATCCGTAAGGGGCATCGGGTGCTTCTTCTGGATTCGTTTTTGGGCCTTCCCGAGGCTGAAGGACAAAACGCGGAGGATTTCTTCCGGACGCAAACGATGGAGCCTCCGGAGATTTCAAAAAAAGAGCCGGATCTGCAGCAGTTAAGACGGCAGGCCGGGAATCCCCGCGGGTATATCGGCCCCGAAGTGCTGCGTCTGTGCGAGGCGGCGGACGTGGTCTATATGGCTTTGCACGGGGATATGGGGGAGAACGGACAGATTCAGGCTTTGCTGGATCTGCACGGCGTGGTCTATACCGGAACCGGTTACATAGGGAGCCTGCTGGCCATGGATAAGGATTTGTCCAAAAGACTTCTCCATACGCAGGGGGTCTTGACGCCGGAGTGGCTGTATCTGGATATGCACGATGAGCGGTTGCTTGAAAAATGCAGACAATTCGGTCTGCCTTTGGCCGTGAAACCCTGTTCGTGCGGGTCCAGCGTCGGGGTTTCCCTGATTGAAACGTGGGAAGGACTCGAATTTGCCGTTCGGCAGGCTTTTTCCTGGGCGGACCATATCATTGTGGAAAGACGCATTTACGGCAGGGAACTGACGGCTGCGGTTTTGGACGGAGAGGTTCTTCCTCCCGTTGAGATTCTGCCGCAGGACGGGTTTTACGATTATGAGCATAAATATCAGACGGGAGCGACGACAGAACTGTGTCCGGCCCCGATAGACAGCGCGGTATTGCAGACGGTGAGGGAAACGTCAAAAAAGGCATTTTCCATTCTCAGGCTGAGGGACTATGCCCGGTTTGACTACATCCTTGACCGGGAGGACAGATTGTGGTGCCTGGAAGCGAATTCCTTGCCCGGGATGACGCCGAACAGTCTGCTTCCCAGGATGGCGGCCGAGGCAGGCATCGGGTATGAGAATCTGTGCGACACGGTTGTGAAAATGGCTGCTTCCAGAAAATAAGGCAGAGGCGCGAAAGATCAGGGAATCTGTCCGGAAGAAAAAAGTCCTCACAACAGAGGACTTGAAACCGGGCCAGGCAGGCCGCGCGCAAAAACCATATGAATTGAAACGCCGCTCGGAAAGAGCGGCGTTTTCAGAATCTGTGTCAGAAACCGTTCAGAATGCCTCTGACCGCGGCGCTTGCAAGCAGCAGCCCGGCGGCGGAAGGAACAAAGGCCGTGGACCCGGGCACGCTTTTTTTGACATTCGGCTCGGTGGCCGGGTCCGCCTCTGTTTCCTCGTTTTCAAAATGCGGGGTCATAGGGGGTTCGTCGGAAAAGACGACCAGCAGGTGTGTTATGCCTCTTTTCCGGAGTTCGGTCCTCATCACGCGAGCAAGGGGGTCTGTGTGCGTTTTGGAAATATCGCAGAGCTGCAGGCGGGACGGATCCATTTTGTTTCCGGTTCCCATACTGGAAATCAAAGGGGTCCCGGCTCTTTTACACCGCACCGCCAACTCGATTTTTGCGCTGACGGTATCGATGGCGTCTATCACACAATCATATTGCTCGAAACGGAAGGAATCGGCTGTTTCCGGAAGAAAGAAAACCGGGAACGTGGTCACTTTGCAAGCGGGATTGATCTGCTCAATCCGTTCTTTTGCAACGTCGGTTTTCTGTCTGCCTATGGTGGCATGTGTGGCCAGTATCTGACGGTTCAGGTTGGAAAGCGAGAACGTGTCGTGGTCAATCAGGTCCAGTGCCCCGATTCCGGAACGGGCCAAAGCTTCGGTCACATAACCGCCGACTCCGCCCAGACCAAAGACAGCTACGTGCGCCCGGCTCAGTTTGGCAATTCCCTGAGCGCCGATCAGCGCTTCGGTTCTCTGAAGAAAAGAACTCATACAAACTCCTTGTTTGGAATGCGTTTTGGAACAGGAAAATTATATCATCCGAAAAAGAAAAAAGCAACGAGAACGGGAATAATCTGCCCGGCGGGGAAGATTTGCCGACTGTTTGCATGTCGGAGACGGATCTTGAAAACATGGCGGGGACGGCTTGATTTTTCAGGCGGTTTCGTGTAAGATGAAAGAGGAAAAGTTCGAAACAGGAAGGTGTGGCAATGGATACCAGCAAGCAGAAAATAAGGATTCGGGTTTTGCGTTGCGGCAAAGTCGGAGTGGATCCATCCTGGGTGGATCGTGAACTTTCCGGAAATGCCTATGCGTATTCGGGCGTCCTGAGGAGCAGAAAGACCAGAATCTGGCTTCCGGTCCGGGCTTTTCTGATTGAGCACCCAAAAGGAAAAGTCCTGGTCAATACAGGATGGAATGTTTCTGTGCGGGAAAGACCTCTTATGACCTTGGGCCCGATGCTTTTCTCTGTCAAGCCCTATCTTCCTGTAGGGGAAGCAATCGGAGAAAGACTGGAAATGCTGGGCATCAGCCCCAAGGATTTGAAAGCGGTTATTCTGACTCACATGGAGACAGACGTGGCAGGTGGCCTGGCTCAGGTTCAGCAGGCACAGCGTATTCTGGTCAATCGGGAAATGTGGCTTCATGCGAATTCCATACATCCTGTTTTCAATACGGTTTCCAGAGACTGGCGCGGCATTCGTGTGAGAAATTACCGTTTCCCGCAAGAGAATCATCCGGATGCGGAACTGTGCCGGGATGTTTTTGGAGATAAAAGCGTGGAAATCGTGCCTTTGCCGGGAAGAGTTAGAGGCGCAGTTGGGGTTCGGATCAGTTGGAACGGCAAGTTTGTTTTGCTGGTGGGTGATGCTGCGTATTCTTCGGATTCCTGGAACTACCTGATGCTTCCCGGGCCTTTAGATAATGCGCTGGATGAGACCATCACGCTGGATTGGATTCGAAAGCAGGCACAAAAAGAGGATTGTGTGGCGGTTTTGGCAACGCATGATCCGGCTGTCCAGCCCGACTTGATTGAACTGGGCTCCAGAGTGAATCTGTATTATTTTGGAAACAGAACCAATGCGTTCAAGAGGTAGATTGAGTAGCTTGGCCCGAAAGACGAGAGATTTTGTCGGGGCTGTGCACGGCTATACAAAGAAAAAGGAAAAATGATATTGACAAAAAACGGCGGTTGTGCTAAAATCATAAACGCCAATTCGGGGTGTGGCACAGCTTGGTAGTGCGCTTGGTTCGGGACCAAGAGGCCGCTGGTTCGAGTCCAGTCACTCCGACCACTCAATTTGGTGAATACCAACAAGAAAACCGCTTTGATCGACCCGATCAAGGCGGTTTTCTTGTGTATCCTTTTGGTTATTCGTCTATAAACCTTTATAGATTTGTTCTGGAAAAGGGATCGGCACGTTTTATTAAAAAATCGAAAAATCAGTGAACACGAGCTATTGTTAAAAACACGATGATTGTTTTCATCTATATTTTCCGATTAAAATATCATTTGACTGTTGATTTTATCGAAAAAAAATGGTGTACTATAGTTGCAAAGGAGGATGTGGCTCTATGTATTTGAAAAGAACAGCAGAAAAAATGATTGTTGAAGTCAGCAAGTCGTTCCCATGCATCATTGTTTACGGAGCGAGGCAGGTTGGAAAATCCACTACGATTGATATGATCTTCGGAGACAAATACCGCAAAGTGACACTTGACGATGCCGAAGACCGTGCTCTTGCTACAAATAATCCAAAACTCTTTCTGGAATCATACGGATGGCCGCTTATCATCGACGAGATCCAGAAAGCTCCTATGTTGCTCGATGAAATAAAAGTCGTTATTGACAATCAACGACTTGCATGGATGAAAAGAGGCGAAAAGCGTCAACTGATGTATATTCTTATCGGATCCAACCGTTTTGAACTTCAGGAAGGAATATCTGATTCTCTGGCAGGTCGATGTGGCGTTATTGACATGGCGTCTTTCTCACAGGCTGAAAAGTTCGGTTATGAAAGTTCTCAATTCCAACCGGAACTGCCGGAAATCCGCAAGCGTGAAGCCAACGGACGCAAGTATCGCACCAGAAAGGAAATCTTTGAGGATATCTTCACTGGCGGGATGCCGGATATTTGCACCGGTGAATCCAACCGTGAGGCATATTTTAAATCCTATATCAATACCTATATTGAAAAAGACGTTCTCAAACTCATATCCGCTTCAAGCGAAATGCAATTCCGAAATTTCATTTCGATCGTTGCGCTCAGAACCGCGCAGGAACTGCACTATGATGAGATCGCTTCAAGTGCTGGAATCGACGTTCGCACTTGCAAAAGGTGGCTCTCGATCCTACAAACGTCCGGAATTATCCATTTACTTCAACCATATATGGCTAATGTTTCCAAAAGGATCATCAAATCTCCGAAACTATATTTTATGGATACCGGTTTATGCGCTTATCTCTGCAAATGGCCAAATGCCGATATGCTCGAGAACTGTGCGATGAGCGGAGCGTTCTTTGAGACCTATGTGGTCAGTGAAGTTATCAAGAACTTCTATGCATATAACAAAGATCCTTCCGAAAAATTATTCTATTACAGAGATATTGATTAATAATTTCGTTATTTTTGGTACCATATTTTCCGGGTCTACGCCCAGAAAATGGTCTGTTTAATCACACATAATTCTCGTTTACTTCGGGTTTTGGCCTTAAAAAATACCATTTTCCCTCATAAAATAATTGCAATTATTTTAATAAATGTTGCGTAATCGCTTTACATTAGTACCAATATGTGGTATAATGTACCATAGATAGAGCAATAAACCACTGATTGATTTTAATTTATGC
>JAFTBN010000012.1 GCA_017455185.1 Clostridia bacterium | reverse complement strand
GATGAAAACAAATATGAAATTGGCGAAACGGTTTCGGATCAGTACGACAAAATAAATATTGTCCGTGACGAAACAAATCCACAATGGAACTACATCATACGTGGTTTTGTTTCAGGTAATTAATTTAGGGACAATTCCTTAATTTCAAAACAAACCAGCGGATGCTTTTTGCCGAAAGGTGTTGAGCATTCGCTGGTTTTCATCGTTCAATAAAACAATATAATCACGTGCTTCACGTTTTAAGCGAGTATCAGTTCACGCATAATTGTTTCTTCGGCAGAGCTGCGAACATTGCTCATCATCTCCAACCACCGCAGTTGATCGGTTTCCTTAAGACATTCGTCGATGCCTTGAGTCTTGGCAAGCTCCACCGTCAGAGAAGACAGCATTTCGTGTGCCTGTTTGTCGATCTCGGAGAGGTAGGAGTTGAGCCGTCCTTCACCGAGCAGGGTGGAGTACCTTCCGCGACGGTGCTGTTTGAGATAGTCGAGGTGCATCTTTCCGTATTTGCCGATTGGCTTCTGTTCGGGCAGCTCCACGTCAGGAACGAGGTTGCCGTTTTCCTCGCGGTATGTACCTCCGAGCTTTTGGTAGATGGTCTTTGCTTCTTTCATTTGCTTGTTCCTCCGTACGTTTTATTTCATCAAAACCTTTACACCGTAAGGGAAAACGCGTAATTGACGGTTATCTTGTGTCCTTGCGATATTCGGTTGTTCTCTATGGTCTGCATAACGATCATACGCACGCTGCGCTTCTTTGTAATTGGGAATTCCTATAAAAGCACTGGCTATGTACAGCCTTTTTCCACGGATTATTCGACCATTATTAATAGTCAACTTTTGTTCGTGCTTTATACTTGGTTGAGCCCGGGTAAGAAAAGAAAGGACCCGTGCTGCAACACACAGGTCCCTAAACGTCCGGATGTCCGAACGTTTTTTTCTTATTTACCGTCCTTGTCGTCCGAAACTTTTTGGTTGTCCCCTTCATTGGGGAATCCCTCTTCCTTTTTCTCCGCCTTGTCCGTCTTTTCGGAGTCTGTTTCTTCCCCGCTCCCAGTTTGCTCAGAAGCGGCATCGGACGCACCGCTCTCTATTTGAGAACCTCTTTCCGTGTCAGCCGTGCCAGCGGAGGCATCCGCGGCCTGTCTGAGCTTTTGCTCGGCCTCGTGCTTCTTCTGAATCTTCCGATAGACCAGGCTGCCGATGACGGTTATGGAGATGATGGCCACCAAAAGCCCGATGGCCAGTCCGTAATTCTTTCCCGCAATCGAGTTGCCTGCAACCGACGACATCAGAATGGCGGGGATGCGGGCAAAAAGGGCGATCAGGGAAAAACGGTACCATTTCATATTCGTCAGTCCCATCAGATAACTCAGCACGTCCTTGGGCATGCCGGGCACCAGGAAGAAAATGAACACGAACAGGTCCCGGCTCTTCTGCCGGTTGATCCAAGCGATGGCTTTGAGTTCCTTGTCCGAAAAAAACAGATGGACCACCCAACTGCCCAGAATCCGTGCCAGAAAGAAGCCGATCAGGTCCCCGACGAACGCGCCGAGCACACAGAGGATCAGAGCCCACCACTGCCCGAACGCAACGCCGGCCACGACTTCAAGCGGTCCTCCCGGAATGAAGGCAACCACAATCTGCATGACCTGCATGCCGAAAAGCACCAGTTTGCCCCAGGGGCCGAACTGGGCAATCCACTCCTGAAATTCGGACGGGTTCTTTGCATAACGGAACATGGGAATGGCCACGTAAATGAAGACCAGCACAAATACAGTGAGAATGATGCCGATGATGATCAGGGCTATGACCCGCTTCAGTTTCAGATGCTTTTCGGGCGGACGGGCTTCGGTTCCCAATTCCTTTTCCAGGTCGAATGTTTCCATCTCTTCGGTGTTCTGAACCGCCTGTGGATCGTTATTCTTCTTTTTCACTCGCGTTTCCTCGCTTTGTCAAACTATGATTGCGCCTTTCTCCGGCGCTTTTTACTCCCAGGAAGAACAGCTCGTCCAGTTCCTCCTGCGCAGGCTCCGGCCCTTCGGACAAACTTGCAAGCCGGGCTTCGATTCTTTCAAATTCACCCCGGAAGAAGGCATGCAGCTCGGGCACGGGCAAAAGGAGTTCCCCGCCCCGGTCCTGCTTCTTGAGGCGGAAGATTTGCATGGCCCGACTTCGGATTTCATCCGGCATCACCGCCTCGGCCAGCGTTTCGAAATCCGAAGGAGGCATGGTCCCGAAGCGCTCCAGGTAGCGGCAGCACAAAAGCGGCTGGATCACATACAGATACTTTTTGCATATGACCCTCTCACCCCGCAGATACCTTGCCTCGTTGCTCCGGGCTTTCCCGAGGTACTGTCTTTCCAGCCTCACAGGACAGAAAGTTCGTTCCAGCAACTCCCTGAGCCGCTCTGCGGGATGCCTTTCCAGGTACAGTTCCCTGGAGGTCAGGCACTCGCTCACCGACACGTCGGCGCGGGACAACAGTTCGAGCGCTCGGCGCAAATCCCAGCCCTGCATCTCAATCTGCCCGAAGTGATCCTGCAGACTCTCCGGCGCCGGATGAACGCGGAAATAGTCCCGCTCGGGGCGAACGTAAACAAACGCAACGTCGTAATCGCTCGACCGGCTCTGCCAGCCGTGCGCCCGGCTTCCCCTGGGAGCAGCCAGCAGAATGCGGATGCCGGATTCCTTTTCCAATTCCGTAAGCCGCTTTTTTACGGCTGTTTTCCCGTATTTCATGAAGACTGTGAATCCTCCGCGGGAACAAGCCCCGGCCATTGATCCTCAAAGGTCCAACGGCAAAGCGTTCCCTCCGTCAATCCGAATTCGGATTCATACCCGGACAAGGCCCGGTTGAGCTTTGCCACCGCGGCCGGAAGATCGTCCGGGCGTTCCGATTCATCCCCAACGCCCGGTGTCGAACCCCGGGACAGGGTGTAGTTGTTCTCCTGCCGGTACGTACCGCCGACAAAGGCGGTCAGTGCGCCGACGTCCCCGTTTCCGTGCAGTTCGGACAGAACCACGCAATTGAGCAAAGCCGCTCCTTCGTGAACCGAAGAAGTCAGGCCCGCGACACTTCCGGTCGCGGAAACCATCTCCCCGCAGACCAGGCAGTTGAGCAAAACGCCCCCCGGACGGACCGACCGGCAAAGCCCTGCCGCCTGAGCGTTGTTGCGTATGGAGATGCCCCAGACGGCCAGGTTCCGGATCTGTCCCGAGACGTACGGGAACAGACACGCGTCTTCACCCACCGTCCGGCAGACGATGCGGTATCCGCCGCCGTCGTAAACGCCGGCAAAGGTGTACGCCTTCCCGTCGGTCGAATTGAAATCCAATTCAAGATCGGCGGTCTGCCTGAAATATTTTCCCTCATAGGTGTTTCCGGAATGAAGTCCGGCATGCATCCGCAGAAAATCCGTCCCGCTCTCAATCAGGTAGGGCGCGTCCGGACTTCCGTTCCCCTTCCAGGGGGAAGTGCGGGAAGCGAGAGACGCATAATCCCTCCCGCAGACCAGATTCTGGATGTATTCCATTCTGCGACGGACGAAAGCCTGCAGATAGATGATCTGGGATTCCATGGTGGGATAGTTCAGCACCCAGGCGTCGTTCGCACCGACTATCCGGGTCAGGACGTCCCAGCGTCTGAAATTCCACATAGCCGAGAGGTCGAGCATGGCGCTCACCCGGTCCAGCTCGAGCAGACTCCGGCAGACAGCCGGGTACGATTCGGTCCAGATGGCGTAAATCTCGTCCCGGAAGAAATCCAGCTTGAACAGTTTGCGTATGATGTAGGAGTTTTCCAGATAGGCGACCGAGGTATCCCGGGTTCCGTAATTGGCGTTCCCGGCTCCCAGGTCAAAATCCCAGACCGGACCCATGTGGAACACGCCCTGCCCGTCCAGATACATGTAGACGCTGGAATGGAAGGAGGCGTCCATGTTCATCATCAGGTCCTCCACGAGGAACCATCTGGCCACGGATTCGATTTCGATTGCGGCCCGGATCCGTTCCTCATTTCCCGAATCCAGAGCGGCGATGACCTTTTTCCACTTCCGGGCAACGTAGTTCATCATCTCGGGTTCCATTTCCTCCCCCTCGGGCGACTTGAAGGTCAGCCAGTGCCCGTCCAGATTGACGAAATACGCGTCGGATGCCGGGTCGTAAATCCCGTCCCCGAAGGTTTCCCAGTTCGCCTTCCGTTCTTCCGAAACCTCGTTGACGTGTCCGTCCCATTCCAGAAGATACCCCAGTTCTTCTGGGCTCTTCCCGACGTCGTATTCCGGAATGTTCACCGAATTCTTGTCGATTTCGATTTTCTCAATCAGGGTGTAGTTGCCGTGATACGACCCGTTGAGCCAGAGGTCCACAAAACGGACCTGCATGGTCTGGTTCATCCCGACCGCCATGGAAAGGCAGGAGGCCAGATAATTGCGCATCAGGGACTTGTCCTGATAATTGGATATAAGGCAGTATTTCTTATGCTTGGGCAGGCCCAGGATGGAGGACTTGCTCTCCAGTTTGATGTTGTATCCCTTCTTCGGGAATCCCCAGGAGGTGTTGCCCCTCCCTTTGGCCTGCGCTCCCGTTTTGAAATTTTCGGAGGAAGCGTACGGACACACCGACAGGTCCCCGCCCCCGACGTAAAAGGAGGAGTCGACCCAGTTGATCTTATCCGAAATGGACCTGAACCCCGCGGTCGTCAGACAGACCGAAGGAAGTCCGGTGGAAAGCGTTTCCGCCACCACCGTATAAGCCTTTTCGCTTTGCGAAAGGGTCAGGGTCCGGGGACGGCTCAGATTGAGAACGGTCTTCCCGGACTCGACGGGTGTGCCTTCCTCGTCAAGGAGCGTTTGTCCTTTTGCGTCATAAACGGCGACCAGGCGGGAAAGATCCACTCCGGCCGGAAGAAGGACGCTCACCTTACCCTGTGCGATAAAGCAGGAAACCGAAAAAGGGAGTTGCGGATTGAATTCCAGGTCCAGATAAAAGCCGGAAAGAGGTTCCGACTCATATTGCCGCCGGCCGGCTGCAGAAGCATAAGGGGTTCCCGCCTGTCCGGATGTGGGATCGATGGTGTTGACCGTCACCGTATCCGATGCCCGGACGTACACGGGCAAAATCGGTTCCGTCGCGTCCGGCCGAGACGGAGGCATCGGTTCGGGCGGATTCGTCTCGGGTTCCAGGGTCCCGCTCGCAGGGCCGGTCTGACCCGGAGACGTCCCGGACGTTTCGGCCTGAGTGGTTCCTTCCTCGCCCGTTCCGGACTCGAATTCCGTTTCCCCGGGCAGGGATATAGACGGATTGTTCGAGCAGGAAACCAGCAGCACCGAAAGGAGCGTCGCACAAATCAGCAAAAAAGACAGGCTTCTTTTCATACAGATACCTCACTTGAAACGGCTCAATCCGCTCCTTTTCTTCTTCCAGATCCGCCAAAGGACAAACAGCCCCGCGCTGAGAAAGGCGAAAAAGGCGACCGAAAGCAAAAAGCCCCGGTTGGTCTCCCCCTTCTTCAAAAAGCCGAACAGCACGGCCACCGTCGTGGGTTCCCGGTCCTCCAGAACGACCAGATCGGCCGTGGCAAGAACCGTTTCGCCCCGGACAAACCGGATTTTACCGACTTCGCTCCCCGCGCTCATCGGCGCCTCGAACTCGCTTTGACAGAGGCGGACAATCTGTCCGACCTCTCCCTGCGCCTTTTCTCCGTTGGGAAGGAAACAGCGCGCATCCTCGCGGACTCCCACCGGCACCGAATCGTCCAGCGACCCCCCGACCGGCAGTTTCAGAATCTCCTGTCCGGCGCGGGCAAGGATCTTCCAGGAAAAGGAGGCAGAAGAAAAGGCAAACAGATCTTTGGCCTGCAGATAGGCAGTGTTGTGCCCTTCGGTCTTTTCTTCGCCCCCGAAAACAAGACAAAGATCGTATCCGGCGGAGTCCGACCGGGCCCGGATGGCTGCCGTGCAGCATCCGCCCTCGTCGGTCATGCCGGCGTTCAGACCCCGGCATGCGGGGTCGTAATAGGCATTGGTCCGGTAGTTGGTGACCAGATCGTTGCGATTGATCATCCGACGCTCCACCGAGAGATTGGTTTCGGGCATCACCCAGAACGGCAGAGCCGCCATTTCCAGATATTGCGAGTCCCGGCAAAGCCGCAGACAGAGTGTGGCGCAGTCCCGGGCCGTCGTGACCATATCCGGATCATGCAAGCCCGTCGGATTGGTATAACGGGTCCCTTCCATTCCGAATCCGCGCGCCGTTTCGTTCATCCGTTCGACAAAGGAAGAGACCGAACCCGAGCAAAGGAAAGCCAGCACCTGGGCGCAGTCGTTGTATCCTCCGACCGCCAGCCCGTGAAGCAGGTCCGAAACCGTCACCTCTTCCCCGGCCTTCAGTCCCAGCCTGTGGCCGATGACACCCGCAAGCATTCCGGAGGTCAGCTCAACCTTTTCCTCCATCCGGTCCCGCAAAGAGGAAAACGAAAGGTAAACGGTCATCAGTTTGGTAAGGGAGGTCGGATAGACCGTCCGATCCGCCCCGTACGAGCAAAGCACGCTTTCGGTCTGCGTCTCCAGAAGCAGAAACGAGCGGACGTCGTAGGGCTCGGGATAGGTGACATAACCATCGTAATCCCCGACTACCCGGTCCTCCTCGGCGGATACGCTCAGGCAAAGAAGAACGGAAACCGCGACAAGGACTGCCAGAAGCAGCGAAAGAGTTCGGACCTTTTTATTTGGCATTGTGTTCATGCATCGAATAATAGTCCCGGGCCTGTTTGGCATCTTGGGTCATCTGTTCCCGGAGCTGGAGCAGATCCGAAAACTGTTTTTCGTCCCTCAGCCGCCGCAGGAAGGAAACCCGGATTTCCGCCCCGTACAGATCGCCCGAAAAATCCAGCAGATGCGATTCGCAGTTGAGCGAGGCTCCCTGCTCGACGCTGGGACGGAAGCCGATGTTGGTCACGGCGGCGTACCGGTGATCCGCGAAAGCGACCTCGGTGACGTAAACTCCCCGCCGGGGAATCAGGATGTCCGGACCAAAGCGAAGATTCAGGGTCGGCATACCCAGATTGTGCCCCAGGCCGCGGCCGTGCTCCACAATTCCGGACAGACTGTACGGACGGCCCAGAAGGCTCGTCGCCAGTTCGGCGTCCCCCGCCCGGAGCGTCCAGCGGATCCGGGAGGAACTGATGGTTCCGCCCATTTTGGTTTTGCGCGGCATCACGATGCCGAACCCGTCCTTTTCAAGCGTCCTGGGCGTCCCCGCCCCTCCGGCTCCGAAACGGAAATTGTACCCGCATACCACCTTTACGGCCCGGCAGCGTTCCTTCAGTTCCCGCTCGATAAAATCCTCGGCCTCCACCTCCCTGAAGGATTCAAAATCCTCGACAAAAGCGTATTCGATGCCGAATTTTGCAAAGAGTTCCAGTCGTTCGTCCAGCGTGCACAAATGCCCCACCGGAGCCACGGAAAGATAGTCTGAGGATGGTCTGGCAAACGTCCAGACCGCCGGTCTGACCGGAAGATAAGCAGAATCCTCCTCCGTGACGCATTCCCGGTTGCACCGCTCTGCGACCACCCTGACCGTTTTGAGCAATTCCTGATGCGCCAGATGCACGCCGTCGAAATTGCCCAGACCCAGCACGGTCCGGGGGATCTGTTCGGACGCATATCCGGTTTTGAGATTGATGCATGCCATACTATACTCCTTTTTCGGCCACGGTCTGGCTGAACAGTTCCTGCGGCTTTTCGGATTCGGGACGGAAAGCCACGCTCTGTCTCAGGCATTGGCTGCACAGACCGTAAAAGACCGTACGCAAGGGGTTGATCTGAAAATCATGATGAGCCATCAGGTGAGACTGAATCATCTCCAGTTCGTCGCATTCCAGATGAATCAGTTTCCCGCACTGCTCGCATTTGCAATGAAAGCAGGATTTGCCCGAATCGGTCTTTCCGTGCTCCCCCACATATTCAAAGCAGGCGCTGGAATTCTCATCCACAATGTATTTGTTGATGATTCCCTCCTTGACCAGTTTCTCCAGCTGCCGGTAAATGGTGGCCGTGGAAATGGTTCCGCCCTGCTCCCTGAAATGCGCGCATATTTCACCGGCCGTCAGATGAATGCCCTTCATGGACTTCAGATAATCGACGATTTCCTGGTGCTGTTTGGTTCGATAGACTGCTTTTTGGCTCATCCCTGTCCCCTCCGTTTTCTTACCTTTTTATTATAGTTTTCCCCTTTTTAAAAGTCAATACAATTTGAGAATATTCTCATTTTAAAGCAAGTACCCCCAGGATATAAATCCCATCGTTTTTTGGTCGGGACAGGCCTTTTTTGCAAAAAACAAGTTGCAATTGAACGCATTTGCGGTATAATAATGAACGTTATTGAATCACGGGAATCATCCCAAAGTCTGGAGACAAAAGTCTATGTTAACATCCATCGTCGGCATCAACTGGGGAGACGAGGGCAAGGGCCGTATGGTAGACCTTCTCTCCCGGGAACAGGACATAGTAGTCCGTTACCAGGGCGGCAACAACGCCGGCCACACGGTCGTGAACGAACGGGGCAAATTCATCCTGAATCTGCTGCCATCGGGCATACTGCGCCCCGAGGTGGTCTGCGTAATGGGCAATGGCATGGCCATTGACCTTGCGCACCTTGACCGGGAAATCGGAGCCCTGCGCGAGCGCGGAGTCAAAATAACGCCCGAGAATCTGAAAATCAGCGACCGGGCCGTCTTGACCCTTCCCTATCACGTGCAGCTGGACTGCCTGGAGGAGGAGCGTCTGGCCGGTGAAGCTTACGGTTCCACCCGTCGCGGCATCGCCCCGGTCTACAGCGACAAGTACGCCAAAAAATGCATCCGCATGGGCGATCTGCTCGACATGGACTACACCGCCCGCCGTCTGCGCGGCATCGTCGAGTACAAATCCCTGATGATCGAAGGCGTCTATCACGCAAAGGCCCAGAGCTACGAGGAAATCCTGGACTGGCTGCGCCACTACGCCGATCTTTTCCGGGACTACATCACCGATACAGGTTTGTATCTGACCCGTGCCAACGCCGAAGGCAAACGGATCATGTTCGAGGCCCAGCTCGGCGCCCTTCGCGACATCGATTTCGGCATTTATCCCTACACTTCCTCATCTTCCACCATTGCCTCCTACGGCCCGATCGGTGCCGGCGTTCCCGGTCTCAAGCTCGACCGCACGGTGGGCATCATGAAAGCCTATTCCTCCTGCGTCGGCGAAGGTCCCTTTACCGTCGAGGACAAGGAAGCAAGCGGAGACGCTTTGCGCCAGGCCGGAGGAGAATACGGCGCCGCAACCGGACGCCCCCGCAGAGTCGGTCCGTTTGATGCGGTCGCGTCTTCCTACGGCATCCGTGTTCAGGGGGCGGACGAGATTGCCCTGACCAAGCTGGACGTTCTTTCCTACCTGGACGAGATCCGGATCTGCGTGGCCTATGACATAAACGGCACCAGGACGCGTGACTTCCCCATGGGAGACGCGCTCAACGCGGCAAAGCCTGTTTACGAGACCATGCCGGGCTGGAAATGCGACATCTCGGCCTGCCGGAAAAAGGAGGACCTGCCCGCAGAGGCCCGGCGCTACATCGAGCGGATCGAGGAGCTGACAGGCGCCAGAATCACCTATGTTTCGGTCGGAGCGGACCGGGACGCCTATTTGCGTTTTTGAATCCTTCCAAACAGACAGGGGGACTGCCGCGGCAGTCCCCCTGTCTGTATGTTGCTGTGCCCCTCAGGCTTTGGCCTTTTGGAACGCGATGGCGCACCAGTCGTTTTCCTCTTCGGTCCGTACGGGAACCAATCCGTTCCCCGCCATGGCGTCCACTACGTCCTGCGCACGGGAAAGAATAATCCCCGAGCAAAGCAAAACCGTATCCGGATGCATGAGTGCGGGTACATCCTTCGCCATCCGGATCAGGATATCGGCGACAATGTTCGCGCAAATCAGGTCATACGGGCCCCGGGTCCGGTCCACTCCGGCCAGCAGGTCGGACTGACCGACGACGATGTTGTCAAGGCCGCTGGCTTCCACGTTTTCACCGGCCACCCGAACGGCCATAGGATCCAGGTCGTAAGCGTAGCATTCACCGGCTCCCAGTTTGGAGGCGCAGATGGCCAGGATCCCGCTTCCGGTTCCCACGTCGAGCATCCGGCATCCCGGCTTGCAATACTCCTCAAGAAGCGAGATGACAAGTCTTGTGGTTTCGTGCGTACCCGTTCCGAATGCCATACCGGGGTCCATGCGGACCACCAGGTCATCCGGCCCCGGCTCGAACGTTTCCCAGGCGGGAACGATGACAATCCGGCGTCCGATCCGGACGGGTTTGTAATACGCCTTCCAGCTGTTGGCCCAATCCTCCTCGGATACTCCGATGCTTTCCACCTTTCCTTCCAGTTTTTCCTGGGTCATCTGCATGCGCAAAAAGGAAAGCGGTTCGGACAGATTCTGCTCGGCCGGCAGATACACCGAAACCGAGGCGTGTTCCTTGTCCGCATTCAATATCTTTTCATCGATCAGGTCCCCGTAACAGGTCTTCAGGTCGATGTCCGAATAATCCTCGATCTGCAGCTGATTGCTGATCATGCTCATGATGGCGCACGCCTTATCGAGATCGGCCGTCCTGACCGTCAGACGGATCTGCGTCCAGTCCCTGACCTCTCCGTAATCGCCGCATGCGTAATCTTTGTCCATGTCTGTCATCCTTTACTTTTTGTCCTTGCCGTCCTGCTTCTTTTTGAACAGATCCCGCAAGCCTTTGAGGAATTTGGATTTACCCTGGTAGTTGCTGTCCTTGCATTCGCCGTCGAACTGCCGGATGATTTTCTTCTGCGATTCGGACAGATTCTTCGGAATTTCGATGTTCACCCGGAACAGAAGTCTGCCCCGGCGGTCCTTATTGGACGAGCTGGGAATGCCCTGCCCGTTGATGGCGAACTGATCTCCCTGCTGGACTCCTTCGGGCAGTTTGTACTTCACAAAATCGCCTGCGATGGTCGGGACGTCAATCTCGCCGCCCAGAATGGCATCCGTAACGGTGATCGGCACTTCACAGAACAGATCCAGTCCCTGCCACTTGAACACGTTGTGAGGCGCGACCTGAATCGAGAGGTACAAATCCCCGTAGGTTCCGTCCTTCCCCGCGTGTCCCATCCGGGTGTTGACCCGGCGTTCCACTCCGACGGCTGTGCCGGGTGAGAGGGTGATGTTGACCGTCGTATCCTCCTTGACCAGTCCCGCGCCGCGGCATTTCTCGCAGGGCGTCGAGATGATCTTCCCTTTGCCCCTGCAGGCGTCGCATGCGCCCACACTCTCCACGTAGCCGAACATGCTCTGACGGCGAGTCTTGATCCTGCCGGTTCCGTGGCATTTGGAGCAGGTCCGGATGTCGGTTCCCGGCTTGGCTCCGCTGCCCGAGCAGTTCCTGCAGACGCAAAGACGCTGGTAGCGGATTTCCTTTTGCGTACCGAACACCAATTCCTCGAGCGTAATCGTCATCGTGGCGTGGATATCCTCCCCGCTCGCATTGCGCTCACGCTGGCCCTGCGAACCGAATCCGCCGGTAAACAT
>JAFTBN010000011.1 GCA_017455185.1 Clostridia bacterium | reverse complement strand
GAAATTTCGAGAAAGAAATACCCGTTGTGTTTGTGGCTTTGAAAAAATTGTACGAAATGGGTGGAATTTAAGTCATAATTCGGTGCAATCATGCCCCTTTTTACAGAAAATGAATTCTGCTCCTTTCATGCGTTTAATCTGACGGAAGCCGCAGATTCGATTGACACGACTTCCTGTTTGTGCTATACTGAAAAGGATTATGGAGGTATGACAATGGGAAAAATTACATGGAAACCCGGCACGCTGGAAGCACCGCTTCCGCCGGTCCTGGTCACGTGCGGAAACCGGGAAAAAGCAAACATCCTGACCATTGCCTGGACCGGCATCGTCAACTCCGAGCCGCCTATGACCTACATATCCGTGCGTCCGGGCCGCGCGTCCTATCCGCTGATCCGGCAGAGCGGCGAATTCATCCTTCACCTGCCCACCTCCAGAATGGCCCGGCTGGCCGACAGCTGCGGGATTTACACCGGAGCCAAAGTCAACAAATTCGAGAAATTTCACATTCAGACCGAAGAAGCCTCTTCGGTTGCCTGTCCCCTTCTTTGCGAGGCGCCGATTGCGCTGGAATGTAAAGTCACGCAAGTCATCCCTCTCGGCTCTCACGATCTGTTCCTGGCCAAAATCCTGGCCGTGGACGTGGACGAAAACCTGATCGACGAAACCGGGCGTCTGCGGATTGAAAAGGCGGACCTGCTCGCCTACGCGCACGGTTCCTATTTCACCCTCGGAAAAAAGATCGGAAACATGGGCTTCTCCGTCCGGAAGAAAACCCCGGGCAGATCGGGGGGCGGAGCCGGTCCGGCCCGTGCCTCCCGCTGAAGCACGATTATCCCAATAAGGAGGATACGAAAGAATCTCTTTCGGAAAAAAACATGAAACTCTACAATTCTCTCTCTCATACAAAAGAAACATTCCGGCCGATCCGGGAAGGAAAGGTCTCCATGTACACCTGCGGTCCTACCGTTTATCATTTCGCGCACATCGGCAATCTGCGCACATACATCATGGAAGACATCCTGGACCGCTATCTGCGCTTTTCCGGATATGAAGTCACCCGCGTCATGAACATCACGGACGTGGGGCATCTGACTTCGGACGCCGACACCGGCGAGGACAAAATGCTCAAGGGCGCCAGACGCGAGCACAAAACCGTAATGGAAATTGCGCAGTTCTACACCGACGCTTTTTTCAGGGACTGCGAAAAACTTCACATCCGCCGTCCGGAAATCATCGAGCCGGCTACCCACTGCATTGACGACTTCATCAAAGTCATCGAAGGTCTTCTGGAAAAGGGCTTTGCCTATGAAGCCGGCGGAAACATCTATTTTGACACATCCAAACTGAAGCAATACTATGTCTTCCACGGCTTTACCGAAGAGGATCTGGCCGTCGGCGTCCGCGAAGACGTGCAGGAAGACACCAACAAGCGCAACAAGGCGGATTTCGTTCTGTGGTTCACCAAATCCAAATTCGAGGACCAGGAACTGAAATGGGATTCCCCCTGGGGCCTCGGATACCCCGGCTGGCACATCGAATGCTCCTGCATCAGCATGAAACATCTGGGCGAATACCTGGACATTCACTGCGGCGGCATCGACAATGCGTTTCCGCATCACACCAACGAAATCGCCCAATGCGAGGCTTATCTGGGACACAAATGGTGCAATTACTGGGTCCATGTGCTTCACCTGAACACATCCGGCGGAAAGATGAGCAAATCGAAAGGCGAATTCCTGACCCTTTCCCTCCTGGAGCAAAAGGGATACAAACCGGAGGCGTACCGCTTTTTCTGCCTGCAGTCCCATTACCGCAAGTCCCTTGTTTTCTCCTGGGAAAACCTGGACAACGCCGTCATCGCCTATGAAAAGCTGATTGCCCGCATCGCCGCGCTGAAGCCCGAAAAGGACGGAAAGCCGGATGCGGAAAAGCTGAACGCGCTGCTGCAGAGTTTCCGGGACGCGCTTGACAACGACCTGAACACATCGGATGCCGTGACCGCGCTTTTCTCTGTCCTCAAGGCTGACGCGGATGACACAACCAAGTGGGCGGCCATTCTGGAAATGGACCGCGTGTTGGGACTGGACCTGGAAAACCAGGCCGGGGCGGCAAAAGGGAAAGAGGAACAGACGGATTCCGAGACGGATGAAAACGACCCGGAAATCCGCTGGATCCGGGAGCAGATTCAGCTCAGAGCCGACGCGAAAAAAGCCAAGAACTATGCCCTGGCCGACCAGATCCGCAGCGAGCTGGCTCAGAAGGGCATCACGCTGATCGACACCAAAGAAGGCACCACCTTCACCCGCAACGCATAACCCGACGCGGATTTGTCGCGCACCATTTCAAGGGAGTAAACCGTGATTCAATTTTACAAAAAACACCGTGAAGGAATCAACTATCTGATTCTGGGCGTCCTGACCACCATCGTCGGATACGTTGTGTATGAACTCGTATTCATCGTAGCCCGCAGAGGCTTCGGCCTGCAGGAAGACGTTCACAGCGGGGCCTATCTGACCACGTATCTGACCGCTCAGATCCTGCAATGGATTGCCGCTGTCATGACCGCCTTTCTGACCAACCGGGCGTGGGTGTTTACCGACGCAGACAAAAGCAAAGGAACCTTTTTGCCTCAATTGGGGAAATTTGCCCTTTCCCGGCTGTTCACATTCGGAGTGGATCTTGTCCTGACCTACGTTCTGGTTCTTCTTTTGAATCTGTTTATATCCGAAAAGTCTCTGGCCATCTCCATTTCCTCGCACGAGATCATCATCAATTCGGAACTGATTGCGAAAATCATCGCTTCCGTGATCGTCATTGTATTGAATTACATCCTGAGCAAGGTGTTTGTTTTCAAGAAGAAAAAGGCCGTTGCCCGGGAAAACGACCGGTTGCCTGAGAAATCCGCCCAAGACAATCCGGAAACGCCGGACGAAAAAAGCCCCGAGGAGACGGAACCCTCTTCCGACGCGGTCTCCTCTTCCGACCGGCCGAAAGACGGTGACGCAGAATCAGAAGAATCCGGTGCAAATCGGCCATAACACGGAAAAAGGATTGATATTTTCATATCAATCCTTATGTTTCAAATAGGACGGCGCGCGTACGCCTTTGAGGATCGGTTGCGTCTGACCCCGTCCTTCGCAAACGCAGAATAAAAAAACTCGTCTGAACCCTGCGGGTTCAAACGAGTTTCCCTTGGCGGAGAAGGAGAGATTTGAACTCTCGCACCGGTTTCCCAGCCTACACCCTTAGCAGGGGCGCCTCTTTGGCCACTTGAGTACTTCTCCATGTGCGGTAACGGCCATTGCATGATTACCAAAACGCATTATAGCAAGAACCCGTGCGTTTGTCAAGTGTTTAAACAAAACTCGTGAAAGGACTGTCTTCATGCTGATTTCTCAATATGAAACCAAATCTGCATCTCGCGCCTATCTTTTTCTTCTGGCCGCGCTGGGAATGACCGCATTTGCCTTGTTCTTTCTCTCCACCGTTTTGCCCTATCCCGTCGTATGGCAGGCCTCCTGTTTTGCTCTTACGGTTGTTGCCATTCTTTTGGCCAACCGCCTGTATTTCAGGAGATTTCTGTACCAGATCCGAATGGAATCGTCGGAAGACGAAGACGGAACGATTTCCCGTTCCTATTGGCTGACGGTTATGGAAAAGCAAAAAATGATCTGCCGCATCAATTTGCAGGACGCCCGCCTTCTGATTCCCTGCACACCGGAACGGAAACCGGACCTGGATAAAGCAAAAGAGGGATTCCATGCCCTGTCCTATTCCTACGCTTCTTTCGGTGCAGGAGAACCCCGCTACTGTCTTGTCGTAGACGACACCTATGACAACTCGGCGGATCTTCTTCTCCTTTATCTGTCCCCGGATGACGCCTTTTTGCAATCCTTGAAACAGCACATGCCGTTTCAGACGATTTTTCCTGGAGAATGACCACTCATGAAAAAACGCATTCCTTCTTTTCGGCTCCCCGTCCTTGCCGTGCTGATCCTTCTGACGTGTGCGCTGCTGCTCGGCACGGCCACGTTTCTTGTCACGGCGGCCTCAAGCCGCTACGATTCCCCTTCGAACGAGACGGCAAAAGCCTGCAAAAAAGCCGTTCTGGACATCATCAGCGCGCAGCAGTTCCCGGGGACTCTTGCCCACACCGGCTCGATTGAATCAAACCGGGACTGGTTCACCCTTTATTATCATCTCTACTCCCCCGAAACGGATCTTTCGGCCTATGCGCAGGCATTATCGTCCCAGCTGAAGGCCGATTCCATCCCCAAAACGCATCAGCTCCGTACAGGTCTGGTGCTTTCCGCACTGGACGGGGAAACATACAAATCGCAAATTGAATCCATCATCGGCCACTACGCAGATACGCAGGGTATAAACGCCTATGCCTGGGGGCTGATTCTGGCAGACTCAGGCTCCTACGAAACGCAGAAACGGACCGCGCTGATTCAGAAATTGCTGGATTCCCAGCTCGAAGACGGCGGGTGGGCTTATGCCGGGAAGGTGTCCGACGCGGACGTAACCGGCATGGTTCTGACCTCACTGTCTCCCTATGTCTCGCAGGCACCGGTGCAGAAAGCCGTGGAAAAAGCGCTGGTCAGACTGCGCAATCTGCAAAACGAGGATGCTTCCTTTTCCTCCAGCGCGGCCATGGGCAACCCGAAGCCCAACACGGAAAGCACCGCCCAGGTCGTCATTGCGCTGTGCTCTTTGGGTTTGGATCCCCTTTCCAACCTGACCAAAGGAGAGGCGAACACCATCAGCGCCCTGCTCTCCTTTCGGCTTCCGTCCGGACAGTTTGCTCACATACGCGGCGGAAGCGCCAACACGCTGGCCACGCAGCAGGCGTTCGGCGCATGTCTTTCCTATCTTTTGTTTTCCCGGGACGGCACACGCCTTTACGACTTTCGGACGGTACTGACAGAACCGGAAACCGAAACCGAAAAGCAGACGGAAACCGAGACAGAAAAACAGACGGAATCCTCCGCCGAAACTGCGGATGAGACGTCCGCGGAACAACAGACCGAAACGCAGACCGGTTCCGAAACAGAATCACAGGCCCATCCCGAAACCGAATCGGATTCGCCCCGTCCGGCCGAGTCCGAAACAAAACCTTCCCCCGCACCGGGAGAAGAAACCGGCACAGGTCCTTCCGAAACCCGACAGGACGAAACGAAGCAGGAGTCCGACACCGGCGCACAGGAACCTCCGGACCCGGCGCGCGAATCCGAGAAAAGCACCTCTGACTCGCCGATCTGGTCTGACGAAACCGGGAAGGAAAGCGACAGGGAAACACAGACCCCCTCCTCTGCTGAGAAAAACCCGGTTCCCGTCTGGAAATGGATTACAGGGGGCGGAATCCTTCTGGCGTTCGCACTGTATCTGTTCCTTCTGTTCAAAACGCGCCACTTCACCGCCTTCCGGATTCTTCCGGCGGTCTTGCTGGTTGCCGTGCTGCTCGTCATTCTCTTTGCTTTCATCCGGGTAGAATCGGTCCGGGATCATTTCGAAGTGGAAACCGACCCGGCGCAAACCGAAGAAAGCGGCGAGGATTCCCAAGCCGCACCCTCGGTCTATCTGACCATCCGCTGCGACAACGCACTTCCCTATCTGCCCGATGCGGGTCTGCCCCAAAACGGCGTAATCCTGGAACGGACCGCCGTCCGGTTCACGGAAGGAATGACGGCCTGGGACGTTTTGGATCAGGCCGCCCGTCGCGCCGGCCTTCTGGTCGTGCACACCGGTTCCGGTTCTTCCATCTACGTCAACAGCATCGCCGGCCTGTCGGAAATGGATTGCGGAGACCTCTCCGGCTGGATTTATACCGTGAACGGGGACCAGCTTTCTTATGGCTGCGGTTCGTATCAGTGCCGGGAGAACGACGAAATCCTCTTTGCCTATACCTGTGACCTCGGGCATGACATTCCCTGACGCGCCGTAGCCTTTTTCCGCTATTTCTCTTGCTCTTCACCGAAAAAATGATATAATTCGGTTGTAATCTATTTTTATTATTTTATGAAACCGGAGGAGAAACATGGAGCAGATTGTTGAATTGTTGCAAGACATTAAAGATTTACTGATGGGATTGTCTGACTCAATCGACGAAACCAACACAAAACTCGAAACCGCCTGCGGATCCATCCGGCAGATTGATTACAATCTGAACGCCTTGAACGAAACGCTGGATGCCATTGCCCTGCAGGGCCGCTCATCGGGCGTTGAAATCGAGGGCATTGCCTCCGCGCTGGAAAAGAGCGCTCCCGCTTTTGAACAACTCGGCGCATCGGTTGAAACCCTGGATGCAAACCTGAAGGATCTTCCGGCAATCCGGAGCGAACTGGAGAAAATTTCGGCCAACACGGCTGTCCTGGAAGATCTTTGCGACACCGCCGATTCCATCGATACGTTCTGCGGCGAAATTGAAGAATCCATAGAAAGTCTTCGCGATCCGGGCAATCGCAACGACGAGGAGGAAGAATGACATTTTTGGAATATCTCACTGCCCACGCCCCCGGCGCGCTGGCAGGTCTTGTGCTCGGTCTGATCCCGTTTGTTCTGGCCATCCGGAGCAAGCAGTGGCTTCTCTCTTTCCTGACACTCATTCTGTGCGTGCTGGGCGGACTGTTCGGTCACCTTCTGGCCGCGATTCCGGCCGCCATCATCTGCTCGATTGCCCTGCAGGCCCGCGCAAAATACAATCGGGAGCAGGAGGACCGGGCAGACAAAATCGCCGCGACCCAGGCTGCCAAACAGGCGCTTCTGGAAAGTCAGGCGCAACAGGACGGAAATGCTTCCTGTAAAATCTGCATTCTGTCCAACAGCGCTCCCGGTGCTGCGATTTCCGCCCTTCTTTACGAACGGCTGACCCGGGAAGGATACGACGTCATCACCGACAATCCCTCGCTGACGCCTCAGGTGCTCGAGATGGATCTGGCCGAACCCATTCACCAGTCAACCGACGTGCTGGTGGTTCTTTCCTCCGGAAGTCTGGACAACAACGAAGGAACCAATTTCACCCTGCTGGAAGAAGAACTGGAAATTGCTTTCGACGAACGGAAAACCGTCATCCCCGTTCTTCTGAAAGGATTTGCCTGGCCCGAACTCTTGCCCCGTGACATCAACCCTTTGCGGTACATGAACGGCGTAGCGGCCAATACAAAATACATCAACCGATGCGTTGAACGGATTTGCTCTCTTCTTTCCTATCGTCAGCAAACCGCAGAATCCCCTTCCACGGAGGCCTCAAACCATGTCTGATTATCCTACGCCCCCCTCCCCGACCGATGCCTTCCGGCTTCATGAGGACGGGGGCCTCATTTACAACCCGATCGAACGCGAAGCCGTCAAATGCGGAACGGACCATCTGTATGATTCCGTACCCCGGACCACACACAAGCTGACTCTGGGAAATCTGTCCTGGTCCGTTGACGTGCCCGCCACCGTACGCGCTTATGACGCGGTTCCCCTTTTTTACACCCTGGAAAATCCGGACCGGAAAAGCGGGATTCACCTCGGCGCGACCACGTTTGAAGATCCTTTCCGCGCAAGCGAAAACGAGTACGACCTGACCCTGCCCGGAAAACTGGATCTGGACGTAACCTTCCTGAATACACTTTCCGGCTATTCCGAACCGGACAACAGGCCCATCCTTTCGGCCGACTGCAGACAGGATCGCCCCGGGCAGGCCTATCCGGCCTACCGTTTCACCCCCCGCCGCCGCTCTGCGACGTTCTGTCCGGGCGACCGCACCTGGTTTCGCTTCCGGCTGACCAACACCGGCAATACCGTCCTGGACGGAGACGGAAACGGGACGTGGTGCATTCAGCCCAGACTCTGGCGTCTCCAGGACGGAGAATGGCAGCTGTGGGGCGTACCGGAAAACATCTGGTACCGGATTGTGGACGAGCTCTATCCCGGAGAAAGTTTCGAACTGGACATCTGTTTTCTCGGGCATCAGGGCGGCCGGATGAAGAGATTCCGGATTGAGCCGGGCGAATACAAAATCACCATCGAAGGGATTGTGCGCAACGAAACCGACCACCCCGAGAACTACGGCAAAAACATCTGGGGCGGAGAAGTCTACACCTGTTCGACGCAATACCTGACCGCAACCGAGACCGAAGAACCGGTCCGGGAACCCGCGCCGATTGAAAAAGCCCCGTTCCACCCGGCCACGCGCAACAAATGGCTGCACACGTATCAGGAGTTCATGTCCTCCTACGACACGTGGCTCAAACCCGGGGAGGCGTCCGAGCGCGGAGTGCTCTGGATCCAGGCAGCCCCGTGGAACAGCCGTCTGACCCTGAGGCTCATCGAAGGCGACACGGACCGTGCCGCCATGGAAAGCATCCCGCTGGAAGTGGAATCCGATTCCCTGAAAATCCGGTTCAATTTTGACAATCACAACATGACCCGTCTTCCGGACGGCAGTCTGTTCCCCGCCATGATGGCCCAATCCATGGCCGACATGCGCGCCAACCTCCATTTGGGCCCTGACGCCCAGCGCAACGTCATCGGGACGCTGCGCGGCATGCAGGAATGCGGAATCAACGTCATCACCACCACGGCCGCATTTGAATTTGACGGCTCCCACGGTCAGAACGCGGCAGATAACATCGACGCCTTCTGGTTCTCGGCCGACGCAATGCGCGGCATGAAGCTTGCCATGGAAGGTTGGGTTACCTACCCCTTCCATTCCGAAGGAAACCTGCAAAAAGCGGCCTATTACGAGCCCGAAACCATGGCGCAGTACAAAGACGCGCCCATGGTGGACCGGCTGGCCGCGGCTGCCGGCGTCAAAAGCGCCTATCAATATCGCCGCTGGGGCGATCTGTTCTGGCGCGGCGCCAACGGGGAAACCGTTCTGTCCGTAGAGGATACCCGCGGATGGATGCGCATCGATTTCAATGCGCGCCTGCGTATGGAAGAAGCGGAAACGGAAGCCTTCCGTTCGGCCATGAAGGAGAAATACGGAACCATTGAAGCGCTCAATACAGCCTGGGGATCGGCGTATGCCTCCTTTGAAGACATCGTCCCGGAAGAAGGAACCACGGACGACCACGGATGGCGCTCGTACAAAGCCGACGGCTGCGCGTTCCGCGAATGGTCCGCCGCCCTGCGCGACCTGGATGTGTTCCGGACCCAAAAGCGGATGGATGAATACAAACTGGTCCGTCGTCTGCTGGATGAACGCGGCGTGCCGAACGCAAAATTCAATCTCAGAACCGAAGGCGGAAACTGGTCCGTCCCCGAAGACGAGACCAGCACCAATTCCCACTACCGCCACGTGCTCTACAGCGCAAGACGAAACAGCATGATTGCCTCCATCCTCGCAGAATCGGGGCTGGTCTATGCCCATTCGGACTATACCACGCTTCCCTTCACGCCGTCCGAGGTGGCGGATCTGACGAAAAAATCGGTCGCGCTGGGAATTGTCCCGGCCCATCTGCCTCAGTTCAACCGGATGCGGGACATTGCGGTCAACGAAAAATGGGGCAACGATTTCACCGTGGATTACAACCTTTCCGGACCGGCCACGCAGGGCGCGTACATCAACACCATCACGCCCGTCTACACCTGGTTCAAAGCCGTATACGAAAACGGAGGCGTCCCCGGAATCCTCTGGCAGGATTATCTGTGCGACGGCTATGCGACCGCGACGCAACGCAGGGAAATCGCCTTCTTCACCCAAAAGCTGGCCCTTGCCCTGTGCGAAGCGAAAGAAACCCAGCCCGAGAAATTCAAGGCCTGGGAGAACGCCTACCATTCTCCCAAGGCTTCCGGCCTTCTCTCCTACAAGCCGTCCGTAACCGACACGGCGCTTTCGCGCTGCAAGGAAACCATCTGAGCGGCATAGAGCCATCATGAAAAGCGGCGCAGTCCGAATGGGACTGCGCCGCTTTTCAATTTCTTTGTAAGGCAGGGCCAGGGCCCTTTTCTCAATGAATGGCGGTTCCCTCTGGCACCGAATCATCCACAAACAGCACTTTCGTGCCGCATGCGCCGTTGGAAGCGGCCAGCAGCATTCCTTCGCTTGTCACGTTGCAGATCCGGTTGGGCTTGAGATTCGCAACCACCACAATCTTTTTCCCGACCAGTTCTTCAGGCGCATACGAATCCTTGATGCTGGACATGATGACGCGCTCTCCGAGCCCGTCGGACAGGGTCAGCTTCAGGCATGCGCGGGATTTTCTCACCGTTTCCGCCTTGAGTACCTTGCAGACCCGGAAATCGAGCTTTGCAAAATCCTCAAGGATGATTTCGTCCTTCACGGGAGCGACCGGATCCGGCTCATGCACTTCCTTGGAAGGTTCCGCCGGGCAGACCTCCGGCATGGCGGCCTGAGCGTCCGCCCGTTTTTCCTCCTCGGTCTGCGGAGTGGAGAAATCCAGAAGATGGACATAGCGGGCACGGTCGATGGCATACAGGAACAGATACAGTCTGGGACCCTGTTCCTTGTCGATCAGCAGCCGGTAGACCGCCTTGAAGAATTCGCCCTGGACCGTTCTTTGCGTCTTTTGATCCATCTCTTCCCCGAAAACCTTCTTGGGAATGGCGTACAGCGCGGTGTTGAGACCTTCCAGGTCATACTCTCCCGAGGACAGCAGCTCATGCAGCAGGGAGATCTCCTGACGGAGCTCGGGACTCAACGTCTCGTAAAATTCAAAATTGCGGGTCGTGCGCAGACGGTTCACCTGATCGGGCGCACATGCTTCCAGCCAATATTTTGCCCGCTCCAGCCGGTCCGCGAACTGCTCGTACCGGTAAGGCTGGCCGATTTTGGCGAAGACGGTCTCCAGCATGGGCACGTTGAAGTCCACAATGGACCCGAGCTGAACCAGCAGCGACATCGGAACGGTTTCAATGGTCCTTCCCTCGATGATGCAATTGTACATGATGGAGGAAACCGTCTCATTCGCCGTCTTGTCCATGTACTCCCGGTACATCTTGTCGAATTCGAAATACTGACGAAGGATCCCGTCGTCAAAGCAGAAATCAAACGCTTTGGTGGGCTCGGTCTTGGAATACAGCCACAGAATGATTTCGGGCTGATACAGTTTGAGCAGCGTATCCGGCGTCATATTCAGGCCGGAGGATCCGGACATCTTGCCGGTCAAGCCCTTGATCCCGATAAATTCATATCCCTGGAAAAGAGGAGGCTCGTATCCGAAAATCTTCTGGGAGATGACCTTCGACGTCTGGTAGGACCCGGTCGGGGATGCATGATCCTTTCCGCCCGGCTCGAAATCAACGCCCTCATACATCCAGCGCATCGGCCAGTCGATTTTCCATGCCAGCTTGCAGTTGAAATCCTTCGTGAAATCCCAATCGCCCTCGTGTCCGCAATCGCATACGTAGTGGGCCTTGGTGCAGTCCTCGCTCAACCGGGTGATGTGCGTCAGATCCTTGCCGCAGCAGGGGCAATAGATGGCGACCGGATAATAATTCTCCCGTTCTCCCTCCTGCGCGTCCTGGGTCCGGAAGGAATCCAGGATGTCAAAGATTTCCCCGCGCTTCTTCAGGGCCTGGATGACATACGGGGCGTATTTGCCGGACCGGTTCATATCCGCCTGATAGCGGTAATCCAGTTCGATTCCGAATTTCTTTACGGCCTGCTCGAATTCTCCCTCGAAATATTTTGCATAGTTCGGGGCATCGCTGCCTGCCATCGGATTGCGCACGTCAACATAGGGACGCCCGATGTTTTCATCCATGTCCTCGTTGCCGGGGATGGCCTTTACGTTTGCAGGCACGTGCCGGAAACGGTCAAACTCATCCCAGGAGAAAAGCAGCCTTGCCTTTTTCCCCATTTTCCGCAATGCCTTTACCACAAACAGACTGGTGGCTATGTCTCTGAAATTGCCGATGTGAATGGAGCCGGAGGGACTGATTCCCGCCGCGCAAACGTATTCTTCCTTTTCGGGATTTCTCTGCACGATTCGCTGTGCTATTTCTTCTGACCAATGCATAAAAACACATGACACTCCTTATCATTTTCGTCCCATTATAGCATCTTTTACTCTGTTTGACAATGCCTTGCAAAAACCTTTGTCCGCCCCTTTCCCCGAAGGAGGAACGAATCTCTTTCCTCCTTTTGCTTGCTTGACAAAAACCGCCGCAAAAAATATAATGAAAGCATCCAAGGCGAAAGGAGAAAGCCCATGTCCCGTCCTCTGATCAAAGAAGAAGACTTCCGTAAACAAACCAAAACGGGCCTTTCCGGCGCCTATCTCTTTTTCGGCCCGGAAGATTATCTGAAAAGTCTTTCGATCCGCGCCGTCCGGTCCTCCGTCCTGCAGGATCCGTCCCTTGCCGCGTTCAACGAATTCAAACTGAAAAGCAGCCCGTTCAATCGGGACGATTTGCAAAACGCGATTGCCGGATTCCCGATGATGAGCGAGCAAAAACTCATCACACTGGAAAACTTCCGTCCGGACGATTATAAAAAAGAAGAAATGGACGGGCTTCTGGACTGCCTGAAAGACGCCGCTGCCTACCCTTTCAACGTCATTCTGCTGAGCTGCCCCGCTTCGGTGTACGAATCGTACAATCCGCTGAAAAATCAGCAAAACAACAAACCTCCCGAATCATTCCGTTTGTTGACCGAGTACGCAACCCCGGTCTACTTCCCCCTTGTCACGGACGCGAAACTGGTCAACTGGGTCGGCCGGCACTTCGCGCACAACGGCGTTCAGGTCACCCCTGCCTTCTGCCGGGCGCTGATCGGCCACTGCGGCGAATCCATGATGGTCCTGGCCAATGAGGTCGACAAACTGAGCTGGTACGCGCTTTCACACCCGCAAAGCCAGCTGACCACGGCCGAGATCGGTCTGCTTTGCGGCGCGAACAAGGACTACGACACCTTCGATTTGTCCAACGCGCTTCTGCGGCGCAACTACGCGGCCGCTCTGGAACTGCTGCAGAAAATGGAATTCAACCGGGAGGATCCCGTCAACGTCCTGGGTCAGGTCAATGCCATTTTCGCCGACCTTCTTCAGGTCAAAGCCCTTGCCGACGAAGGAAAGACGCAGGCAGAAATCGAGTCGATCCTGGGCATGCACTCTTACAGGGCTTCGCTCTACCTGCGCAGCTGCTCGCAAGTCAGCCTGGACCAGCTGCGGAACCTGATGCGCCTGGGCATCGAGGCGGACGCAAAAATGAAGACGGGCGGAAAAAGTTTTGCCCCGATTGAAGAGTTCATCTGCCTGCTGTAAAAACAAACGCCGGCCCACCGGCCGCTTCTATCTTCCTCATCCGCCCTTCGCCGAACAGCCAGGGCGGCTTTTTTGCCGAAACAGCCCAAAAGCAGACCGAACCGTTACCGTTTACCATTGACACACTCTATCTTTTTTTCTGTAATCTATTGACAAACGGAGCAGGACCGTGCTATAATGCGAATTACCTCTGCGAACGGGTGAACTATGCATATGCGCCATCCGCAAGGATTTGCATATCTGTTTCAGAGGGAGGTACACGGGAAGTTCTCTTCCCAATAATGAATAATGGAGGTGCCGCTAAATGGCTAATGAAGCACGAGTCAAAATTACTTTGGTTTGCAGCGAATGCAAGCAAAGAAATTATGATACGAAAAAGAACAAGAAAAACGACCCGGACAGACTTGAGCTGAAAAAGTATTGCAAATTCTGCCGCAAGCACACTCTGCACAAAGAGTCCAAGTAACAGGAGGTTGCACATGTCTACTTTAAAGCGATACAAAAGCCTCTTCGCGTTACTTTTGGCTTTCGTTGTAATTGTCGCTTTCTCACTTTCGACTCTGGTCGTTCATGCGGAAAATGAGGACGTTTCCACCACCACAACGGGCGGAACCAACGACACATCCGCGGACAACACCACCGAGAGCACTGCTGAAAGCACGGCTGAGAGCACGGCTGAAAGCACAGCTGAAAGTTCAGCCGAGAGCACAGCTGAGAGCACAGCGGAAAGCACAACGGGCAATTCAACCGAAGCAGAAAGCACCGGTGCGGAAGGAGAAACAAACGCGACCGGAACGGACGATTCTTCCGAGGGAACCGAAGAAGATTCCAAGCCTTCCGTCGTGGGAAAAATCATTTCCTTTGCCCTGCTCGGCGTTGCGATTATTGCCGTTCTGATTTACTGTCTGACGCATAAGGAAAAAGTTGGCAAATTCTTCCGCGGCTTGAAGAGCGAAATGAAGAAGATTGTCTGGTATCCCTGGAAATCCACCTGGAAGAGCACCGTAGTGGTCCTGGTTGTGGTCATTGCAATCGGACTTGTCATTGCCGGTCTCGACTTTGCGTTCTCCAAAGGAATCAGCGCTCTGTACAATATTTTCCACAAGTAATGCAATGAGTGATATCAATGAATTGAATGTTGGCCGTAGATGGTATGTGGCGCACACTTTCACCGGTTACGAAAACAAAGTAAAGGCGAGTCTGGAAAAGGTCATTGAAAACCGCAAGCTCGAAGAAAAAATCTTCAACATCCAGATTCCCACCGAAACCGTCATCGAAAAGAAGAAGGACGGTTCCGAAAAAATCGTTGAACACAAACTCTTTCCCGGTTATATCTACATTGAAATGATTATGACCGAAGAAACCTGGCATGCCGTCCGGAACATCACCGGTGTTACGAGTTTCGTCGGCCCCGGATCCAAACCGGTTCCGTTGCCCGAAGAAGAAGTAGCCAAGCTGATTACTTCGAACGCGCTGAAGGTTGAAGTGAAAGAAACGGCTCCCGTCTTCAAGATCGGCGACAGCGTGGAAGTTGTCACCGGATTGTTTGAGGGCATGACCGGTATCGTTCAGTCGGTTTCAGATGACGCAAAGACTGTCACTGTGTTGATTAAACGCGGGCGTCGAGATATGCCCGTTGAAATTGATTCCGGTTCTCTGAAGCCGGAACAGTATTGATTTTCGATTCTGCCAATCGAAATGTATCTGTGGGAGGAAGAAAATCTGACTTCTTCCGTGTCAACCACTATGGAGGTGTAAATTACTATGGCAAAAAAAGTTATGGGTTACATTAAACTGCAACTTCCTGCCGGCAAAGCTACCCCGCAGCCCCCTGTCGGTCCTGCTCTGGGTGCGTACGGCGTTGCAATTCCCGTTTTCACAAAAGAGTTCAATGAAAGAACAAAGAATGACATCGGTCTGATTATCCCGGTTGTCATCACGGTTTATGCTGACCGTTCCTTTACCTTTATTACCAAAACCCCGCCCGCAGCCGTTCTGATCAAGAAGGCCGCCGGCATCGAGTCCGGTTCCGGTGTTCCGAACAAGACCAAGGTCGCTTCGATCACCAAGGAACAGGTCAAGAAAATCGCCGAGACCAAGATGCCTGACCTCAACGCCGCTTCCCTGGAAGCCGCTATGAGCATGGTAGCCGGCACCGCCCGCAGCATGGGCGTAACCGTAGTAGACTAAGGAGGTGCTGTATCATGGCTAAATTCGGTAAAAAATACGCAGACAGTGCCAAACTGGTCGAAAAGAACAAGCTCTATGATCCTTCCGAAGCTCTGGGCCTCGTTTGCCAGACTTCCAAGGCCAAATTTGATGAAACCATCGAAGTACACGTCCGTCTGGGCGTTGACTCCCGTCACGCTGACCAGCAGGTCAGAGGCGCCGTCGTTCTTCCGAACGGAACCGGCAAAACCATCCGCACACTCGTTTTCGCAAAAGGCGACAAGGTGCAGGAAGCTCTGGATGCAGGTGCTGATTTCGCAGGCGGTCCGGAATACGTGGAAAAGATCACCCAGGAAAACTGGTTCGAGTTCGACGTAGTCATCGCAAGCCCCGACATGATGGGTGTTGTCGGTCGTTTGGGTAAGGTCCTGGGCCCGAAAGGCTTGATGCCTTCCCCGAAAGCCGGAACGGTTACTCCGGACGTGGCAAAAGCCGTCAAGGAAGCCAAAGCCGGTAAGATTGAATACCGTCTGGACAAAACCAACATCATCCACTGCCCGATCGGAAAAGCTTCTTTCGGTCCGGAAAAACTGCAGACAAACTTCGAGACCCTGCTCACTGCCATCATCAAGGCAAAGCCGGCAGCAGCAAAAGGTCAGTACATCAAGAGTTGTGTCGTCGCGTCCACCATGGGCCCCGGCATCAAAGTAAATGCTGCAAAACTCAGCTAATATAAGCCGAACGTATGGCGGGCTGTTCTCAGCCCGCCAATTTTTTCAAGGAGGTTCACATGTGGAATAGAATAAAGAAATGGCGTCCCCTTACCCTTTCCTTTTTCATCACACTTCTGTTCTGCCTTCTCTTTTTGGGACTGTGTCTTCTGTTTCACGGGCTGGCCGATTTTTACACCAAAACCGTCTACATCTGGATTTCGGTCCCTTTTGCCGCTTTCTTTTCCCTTCTTCCCTTCAGCATGCTCGAGGTCATGCTCAAGATTCTCTTTTTCATCCTGTGCGGTCTTCTGGCTGTCTTTGCCGTCTTTCTGGCGGCATGGAAAAGCAAGCGGGACATCATTCTGAAAATCGGGGGCATCGTCACCCTGACCTATCTGTTTGTGCTGGGTTATTTTGCCTTGTCCGGCTGCCTGTTCCTGGGACATTTCTACCACACGCCCTATTTCTGGATTCCTTTTTTGACCTGCCTTGTCCTGTTTGCGGCCCTGATTGTGACCAACCGGAGCCGGAATCCGCAAGTCATCCGGGGATGGAAAACCACCCTGTCCGCCGGCGGAATGATTGCCGTCGTCCTTGCCACGGCCCTGGTCGCCACTCCCGCGCTGACCAGCACCATCTCCTCCCAGAACAAACTGGAAGACCGATCCTTCACGCTGGAGGAACTGGTCAACTATACATCCGACATACTGGATGACATGAAAAGCACCTACACCGAACTGGTTCTGCTTTGCGGGTCCCCCGCCAAAGTGGTTTTTCCGACCTACGACACGTTGGAGGAGGATCTGATCGCCTCGGCGCGCAATCTCGGAAAAACCGAATACCCCGCCCTGCGCGGATACTATCCTCCGGTCCGGCTTCACAACAGCAACAGCGTCATCTTTTCGGACAACGTGGTCGGCTGGTTCTCGCCCGGCTCGTGCGAGATTCTGGTCAAGAACTCACTGCGCAACTCGGCGCTTCCGCAGACCGCCGCGCACGAATACGCTCACTACAAAGGCTTTTTGCGGGAGAGCGAGGCCGAATACATCGGCACCCTGATTTGCCTCACGTCCGACAACCCCTGGATCCGGTACAGCGGATGCTACACTGTTTTCAGCCGGACGCTTGAAATACTGAAATCCCTTGATGCATTGCAGGAATACAATTTCCTGGTGCAAAAATACAACGCCATCTTTGCGTCCGCCAAAGAGGAACTGGTCTTTTCTTCGGACAACGGCATTCCTCTGACCCGGCTTCTCCCCGCCTTTCCCCTGGACGCGACCATGCAGATAGAAGCCTCCGGATGGGTGAGCTTCACATGCTACCTGCGCAGTGAAAAAACACTTGAAACCTTCCTGGATTCCTTTTCCGACATCCGTAAACTGGACTGGGAAGTGCAAACCCGCTACACCGAAGGGGACGAGGATTTCGTCGTTAAAAAGACCCTGACCCTTTCTTCCTTCTCCGAACTGCTCAAGCGCGAAGACGCAGCGGCCGTTCTGCAGTCCCTGCAGACCTTTCTTGACACATCCGCCGAATTTTTCGGAACGGGCGCAGCCTGGAGCTTCACCCTGGACGTCGAGGCCGGCTTTACCCGGGAAGAAAAACTGCAGAACCTGAGTGAAGAAATCCGCGTTCTGGAAGAAAGCCTTTCGTCCGAGGACCAGATTGTCCTGACCCTGTTCCTGTCCCACACCGAACTGGAAAGCGGGGACACGCATCAGGCCTTTATGAAGGAACTGCAAAAAGAAGCCGGCGACATGAGGGAAAAACTATCCGCTCTTTCCGAGAATACGGCTTCCGAACTATGGTTTGTCTCGGAAGGTTCCTCCAACCGGCTTGCCGCCTATTTCCGCATCCGGGTGCCGAAGGAAGTCTGCCCGCAGGACCATATGAAAGCCTGGATTGACCAGCTGGAATGCTTCGGTTCACGCAATTACCTGTACTATTCCGTCTCCTCCACCGATCTAAAGAGCGAAGAGGAACTGAAAAAAGAACAGGAAGAAGCGGAAAAGAAGCGCAATCTGGCGCTCAGTGCCATGAATCCCGTCAGTTATTTTACCTTTACGAGCAGCGGCTCGGATTATCCCGTTGCGCTCCGCTACCTGATGGAGCGGGAACTTCTGCAGGAATGAGGACATCCGGATGAGAAAGAAAGAACGGGCTCTTGCCTTTATCCAAACCCTCAAGGACCGCTATCCGGAAGCCTCCTGCGCCCTGAGATACGAAGGTGACCCCTGGCGCCTGCTGGTGATGGGACGGCTTTCCGCCCAATGCACCGACGCCAGAGTCAACCAGGTCAGTCCGGATCTGTTCGCGAAATATCCCACAGCCCGGGATATGGCCGGGGCGGATCTGCGGGAACTGGAGGAGTTGGTTCGACCCTGCGGACTGTACCGCATCAAAGCCGAAAACATCCGGGATGCCAGCCGCATCCTTGTAGACAAATACAACGGCACCCTTCCGGACACGATGGAGGAACTGCTCACGCTGCCGGGAATCGGGAGAAAAATCGCGAATCTTTTGCTGGGGGACATCTATCACAAAAGCGCCATCGTCACCGATACGCACTGCATCCGCATTTGCGGCAGAGTCGGACTGTATCCCGAAGCCCTCAAAGAACCCTACGCCGTAGAAAAGGCACTCATGCCCCTTTTGCCTCCGGAGGAAAGTTCGGATTTCTGTCATCGGGTTGTCTTTTTCGGCCGCGAGGTCTGCATGGCGCGCAATCCGGACTGCGCGCACTGTCCGGCCGCATCCTATTGCCTCCACAATCTAAAACAGAAGAAGTGACACCCGTCACTCCTCAAGCCGAATTTCGAAAAGCCCCCGGGAGAAAAGATCCCGGGGGGTTTTCGGACGGTCGGATTGATTCCGCTGCCACATCCGAAAGCCTGCTTGCCGCTTCTGCGGCCCATAGGAAAAAAAGAGACTCCCCATTCGGGAAGTCTCCCCTATCTCGGCGCGGAAAGGCACACACCTCGGTAGTCTATCCTTTGCGGCTTTCGCCATCGCTTGGGCAAACCACAAGTCCGCGATGCACCGCATAAAAACCCGATCCTATTTTTTGGACGCCGCGCTCAGAATCGCTGCTTCGCATGCCGCGCGGTATCTGTATTCTTCCAGAGCCATGACGCCCCGGATGGTGGACCCGCCCGGCGAGCAGACTTCATCTTTCAGCACGGCCGGATGTTTTCCGGTTTCCAGCTGCAGCTTCGCTGAACCCAACACCATTTGGGACGTAAGACGGATGGCCAGCGCCCGGGGAATTCCCTGGGATACCGCCGCGTCCGCGTATGCCTCAATCATCATATCCACGAAGGCCGGACCGCATCCGGTCAGGGCTCCGCCGATTCCCATCAGCGAAGACGGAAGTTCCTCCACCAGCCCCAGATGACCGAACAGTTCCAGAAAAGCAGCCCGCTCATCGGGCGCAAACGTCGAATCCTTCTCGAACAGGAAAATCCCTTCCTTCACCATGGCCGGCGTGTTCGGCATAACGAACTGCACCCGGACGTCTCCGCCCAGAAGCGCCCGGTACCGCTCCAGATTCCAGCCCAGCGCAATGGATAGAACGGCCTTCCCTTTCAACTCCCCCCGCAAAGGCTGAAGCAATCCCTCAATCTGAACCGGCTTGCAGGCGATGATGATATAATCCGCCGCGCGGACCGCCTCCGACGCCGTCAGACAGGGGGAAAAGCCGAACACACCCGCATTCTTTTCCAACTTTTCACGGGTGGGCGCATAGGCGTACAGCTGTTCTTTCCGGATTCTGCCCGAAGAAACAAAGCCTGACACGATGGCCTGCGCCATATTCCCCATTCCCAAAAAGGAGATGGTTTTGTTCTCGAAGAAATTTGCGTTTTGACTCATGATCTGTCCTCCAGTACCGGCAGAACCTGCTCCCAGATTCTGGCGTGTACTTCCTCGCGCGGACCCATTGCGTCCACGGTGCTGACGCGCACTCCCTGCTCCTGCAGAAAAGCGACAATCTCACGGTAACGGTTCAGAACCTTACGCTGCACCTCATCTGCGTCATACAACTCGGCCTGAACCCGGGAACCGTCCTTCTTTCTGCGGAACTTGGCCTCCTCCAGCGTCACATCCAGATACAGAATCAGATCCGGCTCAATCAGCTGCCGGCAGATCTTGTTCAGCTCATAAATCGCCTTCATATCCAGATGCTCGGTCTGGTTGTACGCCATGTTGGAGAGATAAAACCGGTCGCAGACGACGTAATTGCCCGCGGCAAGCTGCCGCTCCATTTCCCGGATGTGCTCAATGCGGGAAGCCACATGCAAATAGGCCGCCGCGTCCGGATCCAGGCGCACCTGACCGCTCAAAGACGCACGGATGGTCGCTCCGACCAGATCCTCAAACGGCTCGCGATGGTACACACAGTCACCCGGTTTTCCCGTTTCCTTCATCCAGTTTTTGATCCGTTCCACCACTCGCTTGGCATGGGAGCTTTTTCCGGAACCGTCCGCTCCCTCAAACACTATTAATTTTCCGCGTTCCATCTGTCTGACCGCCTATTCTCCTATTCAAGGTTTCGCATATCCAATCCAAAACAGTTCATACAAACCATGGGCAGTATAGCACAAAACCGTTTGTCAGTCAACAGAAGAACAGCCCCCCAAGAGTCCGGAAGACCCCGCCCAATCTTTCATTCTTTCTTGCGATTATCCCGACATTGTGCTATAATGGCACCGAAATCAACGTTTGGAGGCCCGATTATGGAGCAAAAATACAATCGTGTCCTGATGCTGTCCGACGTCCATCTGTGCCACATCAATTGGTTCGGCATGCCCAACGAAAAGCGTCTGGAAAAAATGACCGAAGAACTCAAAGAGGAATACAAAAAGAATCCGTATGACATGATTCTTTTCCTCGGTGACTATTCCCTGGACTTCTGGGGCTGGAACGAAGGCGGTTCCTATCTGCAGAACGAACCGGTCAGCAACACCGCCAACATCATCCGCCGTTTCTTCTCCCAACTTCCCGTACCCTATTTCATGCTGCCCGGCAACCATGAACAATATGCGCCGCAAACCTGGAAAGCCATCACGGGATTCGACCGCTTCTATGCGGTTGAATACGGAAACTATGTCTTCCTGATGCTGGACAACTTTTCCGGAAATCTGGGGCCGACCGAACACAGCGACGGCACCTACACCCCTACGGACGTAGCCTATGTGCGCTCCGTCATGGCCGCTCACCCCGGAAAGAAATTCTTCCTCTGCGCGCACGATTTCTATTTCAAAGATCAGGAAACCGACGCGTTCCGCGAACTGATGAAAGATCCGGACATTCTGATGCTCTTTGCCGGACACACCCACCAGTCCTGCGTCATCCAGATGGGTTCCGAATTCGGAAGCAAATGCATCGCCCGCTCAGGCAACTACGCCTATTCCCATGCGGATTACGCGCAGGAAGCAACCTGGGGCTGGCGTGAAATCCAGTTCAACGACGACAGAAAAATGATCCGCACCCGGTATCTGATGCCCCCCGCGACCTATAAGACAAACAAAGGTGCCACCACCGTCTCCCACGACTGGATCCATTCTGATGAAATCGAGCTTTTTTACGAATGATACTTGCAAACTACCACACGCATACGGTCCGCTGCCACCACGCAACGGGAACCGAGCGGGAATACATTGAAAATGCCATTGCGGCCGGAGTCAAGATTCTCGGATTCTCCGACCACAGCCCCTATGTTTTTCATAAGGAAGGCTACTACTCCGGCCATCGGATGGCCATAGACGCACTGGGCGATTACGTGCAGACCCTGCAATCTCTCAGGGAGGAATACAAGGACCGCATTGACATCCGTATCGGACTGGAAGCGGAATACTATCCGGACCTGTTCGCGGACTTTCTGGACCTGATCAGCGGATACGAAGTGGAATACCTGCTTTTGGGACAGCACTTTTTGGGAAATGAAATCGGTGCCCCTGCCTCCGGGCGAGGCACGACCGACGTGGAAATCCTGAAGCAGTACGTCAGGCAGACCATCGAAGCGATGGAAACCGGAAAATTCACCTATTTCTGCCACCCCGACCTGATTGCGTATCTTGGGGATGACTCGGTTTACAAGGCGGAAATCCAGCCGCTGCTGGATTGCGCGAAAGCCCTGAACGTCCCGCTGGAAATCAATTTCCTGGGCATCCGGGATCACCGTTTTTATCCGCACCAGCTCTTTTGGGAACTGGCCGGAAAGACCGGAAACACCGTCATTTACGGATGCGACGCGCATCAGCCCGACAAAATCCCCGACGACCCGTCTTTTCTGGTCGCGGAGGAAATGGTGAAAAAATACAATCTGCATCACATCGATTACGTCGATCTGATCCATCCTTAAGGAATTGACGCCGCGGCCGCAAGGCCGCGGTTTTTTTGTTGCTCGCGCAGACGATCTGCAGCCGATTGAACCTGTCCCCCACCATCCGACGCGCGATTTTCCAAGTCGCTTTTTATTTTTTGCAAAAAAGATAAATATTTTTTATCAAAAGCCCTTGACACCTGTTTTTCTCATCTGTATAATGTGTGTACTTATTTTACACAAGGAGCATTTTCATGGGCAACAACATTTCCATAACAGGCCGTATTTACTGCAACGAAAACCCGGCGCACCGCCTGTTCATCAAGAACTATTTCCCTTATATGGCGTTCAGACAGGGCGTAGACCGGTGCGACCCGGGTTTGCAGGAACTGCGGGCCACACCCTGGCAGAGAAAAATGGCCTGCTATATCCGGGACGCCCTGGAAAGCCGAAAAGAAAAACCCGAAGTTCTCCGACGGTATTGCGATCATCCCACCAACGGCACGGCACAGGCCCTTCTCAGCGCCTTTTCCCATCTTTCCTACCTGGACTACCCGGACCACCCCTTCTCGGCTGACACGACCGCCCCATCGGATTATCTTCCGTTCCGTCACGGCCTGTTCTCCAACCGCTGCACCGAAATCCTGCCGGCCCACATCGGCCTGTATTATGCGAAGGAAAAAGACCAGAGCTTCTGGTCGTTTGTTCTGTTTCTGGAACCGGCTTTCGCCCTGTCCCGCGGATTCCGCTCCGCCGAGGAATGGAAATCCCTTTTGCATCGCGTCCGGGAGGGTCTGGCCGATATGCTGGGCATTCCCCCGTCCCAATTTCTCTGGTTTGCCGCTTATCACCGAAAGCCGGACCGTCCGCATTTGCACCTGCTCATTCCCCTTCCCCCCGGCATGCATCCCGCGGTTGAATTGCGGAGCGAACTGTTGGATGAGATGGCCGAGCTGTTTGAGCGGGCAATTCCTCCGGCTCAAACCCCGGCCGAACCGGTCTCCGCTCTTATGCTGTGCCCGGACGAAAAGGAGCAGAAAGCGTTCCGGAAAGAGCTGCTCCGCCTTCTCAGGATTGCCAAATCCATCCCTTTTTCAGACCCGGTCTCCCGGCAGATGCTGTTCGAACTGCAGCGAATGCACCCGCACGCACCCGGCCGGGAACGGCTTCACAGGATGATTCTGTTTCGGATGGAGCAAGCCTTTCCTTTGAATCAGCTGTACCGCTGCAGCATCCGGGCCCAATCCCCTTTTCCCGGCACCTGGGTCCCTTCCGACCCCTACAGACCTCTCTTTGAGAACACGCTGTTCCGCCCTCTGATTCAGACGTACAAGCAGTCCCTCCCCTCTTTTATCAGGGACAATCCCGAACGGCCCGAAGTTCCGCTGTTCCGGATGCTGGGTCTGGAACTGTATGCCCTGGCTTCCAAGCCCCGCTCCGCCGGGGTGAATGAGCATATGGCAAGCAGCGAATGCGAAGCCATCCGGCAAGGCATCGAGACCGACATTCAGTTCGAACTCCAGTTCTTCTCGGAATGCGCAAAGCCGGAGGAACTATTCCCCGCCGAAGAGTGGGAAGTGCCTCCTTTCTTTGCCGAAGCCGAGCCGGCACAGCCGCTCCCGGCAAAGGCGCCTGTCAACGGGCAGAAGAACACCGAGGGACTGCGGATCGGATGAGCGGGTCAAAAAGCGGGCCGAGATTTCGGCCCGCTTTTGCATATCGTTTTTTATCCGTTACGGTTCCTCTTCTTCCCCGCGGTAGGCAATTACGTCCTTCGCATAAGGAAGCGTCATAATCCAGTCACAGAACACATGCCATTCATCCAGTTTGTGCGCCCTTCTGGCATAGTAAATGTTTGCCAGCACTTCATAATTCAGAGTGACTGTCCTCATCTGATTGTAACTGGAGGGAAGCATCTGGATCATATGGTACCAGCTGTCCTTGTCGGACTTGTCCTCCACGAATTTCAGCCTTTGCGATTCCAGATACGCAATGACCGCATCCAGCGCTCTCAGACCGTCCTCGTCCAGCTTATCCATGGAGAAATCCTCTCTCTCAAACGGCTTCGCATGAATTTTATGCATGGTCGACGTGGAATTGGCCACGGTTCCCACCTTGTACGTATCGAATTCCTTCCACCAATACATCGGCGCCGTAATATCCAGACAGACGAGAATCTGACGAAGATATTTGCGATGGTCACTCCCGGCATGCGCCAGTCTTTTGGCAAGGCTCAGGTCATTCTCACCCAGGACATACTGTCCGTTTTCATCGTAAGAACTGTCCGATCTGGCCCAGCTGTTTAAAGGATTTCTTGCTCCGCGAATGGCATTTTCCCAGTTCATCACACTGACGCGTTCTATGGTAATCATTCCTGTTCCTCCGACGCCGAAAATTGGCTTCCGCCTGTTTTCATTATACAATACTCCCACACAAAAAGCAACAAGCCATCCGAAAGCCAAACAAATAATTCCGGCCCGCCATGCCCGGTTTCTCCGCTGCCTTCCGGGTTTTGCCTGTCCTGCACGGCCCGAAACTGCTCTTGAAAGATTGTACGGTTTATGCTATACTTTTTATAACAATACCTCATTTAGGAGAATGTTCGTGAAAATCATTTTGGCCGGCTGCGGGAAATTGGGTTCCGCCATCATCCAGGATCTTGTCAATGAAAAACATGAACTGACCGTTATCGACAAGAGCGAGAAGGCCATTGCCGAAATTCAGAACCTGTATGACGTTCTGACTCTCTGCGGAAACTGCGCGACTCTTGACACGCTTCTGACGGCGGGTGTTGCCGAGGCAGACCTGCTGATTGCCGTGGCGGACAAGGACGAAATCAATTTTCTTTCCTGTGTAACGGCTCATCATCTGAACAGAAAAATTCATACCATTGCGCGGATCCGGGACCCGGAATACAGCGAGCAGATGACCCGCATGCAGGAAATCATGGGGCTTTCCCTGATTGTAAACCCGGAACAGTCTGTTGCCAATGAAATCCATCGGCTTTTGCGCTTCCCGGGATTTTTGCACCGCGATGTCTTCGCGAACTCCAACGCCGAAATCGTGGAGCTTCTCGCCGAGCCGAAAGGACCGCTGGACGGAATCAAACTGTATGAAATGCCCACGGTCGTCCATTGCAAAGTCCTGGTCTGCGCCATGGTACGGGACGGCAAGGGCATCATCCCCCGAGGCACGGACATCATCCGGGCAGGAGACCGTCTGTACGTTTCGGCTCCCCAGGACTCTCTGGATACCCTGCTCAAAGAGTTGAAAGTGGTGCGGAAAAAAGTCCACAGCACCATGATTCTGGGCGGAGGCACCACCAGCATCTATCTGGCGAACAACCTGCACCGGTCCGGCGTCAAAGTGAAGATCATCGAGGAAGATTACGATGTGTGCTCCTCTTTGGCCAACCAGCTTCCGTTCGCTTCCATCATCGCCGGTTCCCCTTCCGACCAGAATCTGCTGATTGCCGAAGGGATTGAATCGTATGACAGCGTCGTCGCCCTGACTTCCCGGGACGAGCGAAACAGCATCATGGCTTTTTATTGCCGCTCCTTAAACATTCCGAACGTCATTACCAAAATTGATTCCGCCAGCACCATCCAGCTGCTGAACCAGTTCCCGATCGGAAGTGTCATCCGCCCGAATGAAATCGCGGGGGCCGAAATCGTCCGCTATGTGCGGGCCATGCAGACCGAATCCGACAGCATCGTGACCATGCACACCATTGCGGACGGGACGGCCGAAGCCATAGAGTTTGCCGTGACCGAAGAAACCCGGCATCTGGATACTCCTTTGAAAAAACTGCGCCTGAGGAAAAACGTCCTGATTGCCTGCATCACCAAAGGCTCTCAGATTGTGATTCCGGACGGCGACTCCACCTATCAGGCGGGAGACAGCATCGTGATCGTAACGCCGCAGGAACTGAAGCTGGCCCAATTGAACGATATTTTTGAATAAGGTGGCAGATTGTGAATTTTAAGATGATCGGACGCATCCTGTCCGCAGTAACCATTATCGAGGCAATCTTCATGTTGCCCGCCATTCTGTTTGACCTGATCGACCACGAAACCAAAAGCGCGCTGGCCTTTGCCTACACCATTGCGGGAATGCTCCTTGTGGCGGGACTTGTTGCCTTTCTGTGCCGTAAGGCAAAGGTCAACTTTTACGCAAGCGAGGGATTTGCCTGCGTAGGTCTGTCCTGGATTGTCATCAGCCTGTTCGGGTGCATTCCGCTGCTCCTGTCCGGTACCCTGTCCAATTTCTTTGACGCTTTCTTTGAAATCGTTTCGGGCTTTACCACCACAGGCGCAACCGTCATCGCGGATGTGGAAAGCTGCTCCCGGGGCATTTTGTTCTGGAGAAGCGTCAGCAACTGGATCGGCGGCATGGGAATGCTTGTCTTTATGCTTGCCATCGTACCCGGCAGCATGGGAAGAAGCGGATTCACCATGCACCTGCTGAGAGCGGAAAGCCCGGGCCCCAGCGTCGGCAAACTGGCTCCCCGCATGAGAAAGACGGCCATCACCCTGTACGGCATCTACATTGGCCTGACCGTATTGAACGTCCTCTCTCTTGAAATGGCCGGCATGTCTTTCTTTGAATCGCTTTGCGCCGCTATGAGTACCGCCGGGACCGGAGGATTCGGCGTCCTGAACGACAGCTTCACCAGTTATTCATCAGCCATCCAGATCATAACTACGGTATTCATGATGCTGTTCGGCGTCAATTTCAGTATCTACTATCTGATTTTGCTGCGCAGGTTCTCCAACATCTTCCAGGATCTTGAATTGCGCATCTATCTTTTGGTTTACACCTTTGCTACCGTCTTCATCACAATGAATCTCCGCCTCAATCACCTGTTTGAGACAATCGGGGATTCCTTGAGGCATGCCGCATTTCAAACGGCTTCCATCATGACGACGACCGGGTTTGCCACAACTGATTTTGACGGCTGGCCCGCCTTCTCCAAAATGGTCCTGCTCCTGCTGATGGTCTGCGGAGCGTGTGCCGGCAGCACCGGAGGCGGAATCAAATTTGCCAGAATCATTCTGTTTGTCAAAACACTCATCCGAAACATCCGTCAGACCTTGCACCCGAACAAAGTTCAGCAGGTTCGGATCAACAAAGTGCCGGTCAGCGAAGAAGTGATCAACAACACCAACGCTTACCTCGTTGCCTATGTCATCATTTGCGTCTTCAGTTTCCTGGTTGTATCCCTGGACGGCTATTCCATCGAAACCACGATTTCGGGCGTACTTGCCTGTCTGAACAACATCGGCCCCGGATTGGGTCTTGTGGGCCCGACCCACACGTATGCTTTGTTTAGTAATCTTTCCAAATCTGTTTTAAGCATTGACATGTTGCTGGGACGACTGGAAATCTTTCCGATTCTGGTTTTGATCAGTCGCAGTACCTGGAGCCGGAAAGCGTAAGCCTGTTTTTGAGGAATTTGACTTTTTCTTGCAACCCACTTGCAAATATTTGCGCTTTGTGCTATACTACCGCTCGTACAGGGGTATAGCTCAGCTGGTAGAGTACCGGTCTCCAAAACCGTGGGTCGCGGGTTCGAATCCTCCTGCCCCTGCCACTACAGGATTGCTGCTTCAACAAAAGCAGCAATCCTTTTTTATTCGCGTAACCGATTTTCGGCGCCCTTTCTGCTATTTGATTGCAAACATGCCCATTACAAAGTATAATATGAAATAACAGACTCGTTTACCATGCAGGAGTGAGAATATGGAGGAGAAAAAGCACGTTTTCTTTACCGACCGGCTTGAATGGCGGAAATGGCTTTCGGAGCACTTTGAAACAGAAAGCGAAATCTGGTTTGTGTTTCCCTCCGCAGCCTCGGGCGAGAAAGGCGTATCATACAACGATGCCGTGGAAGAAGCCCTGTGTTTCGGATGGATTGACGGCAGAGCCGGAACGTTGGATGAATATCATCAATTGCGTCGTTTTACTCCGCGCAAAAAAGGGAGCGGTTATTCTCAACCGAACATTGAGAGGCTGATTTTCCTGGATTCATGCGGGCTGATCCATCCGAAAGTGAGAACGTCCGTTGAAGAAATCATAAACAAACCGTTTGTTTTTCCGGAAGACATCCTGGAAGCAGTTCGCAAAGACGAAATTGCATGGAAGAATTACCAAGCGTTTTCCGCCCCTTATCAAAGAATCCGTATTGCCTATATAGATGCAGCAAGAAAACGTCCAGAAGAGTTTCAAAAAAGGCTTTCTCATTTCATCCAGAAGACAAAAGAAAACAAGCTGATCGTCGGGTATGGCGGGGTAGAAAAATACTACCGCAATCCGGCAAGCAATGACTGATGCAACAACCCCAATCCTTCTGAAAGACCTGCGTGTTCCGAATCCATATAAGAGATTTTACAAAAACACTGAAGGCCATAAGATTTGTACCGTACCCAAACGCCTGAAAATCGCCTTTGCCTCTGGAGTCAAAGGCGTTTTTTGCAAAAGATTGAAAAATCTAAGTTTTGCACGTTTTTATACTAAGCACAATCATTGAGCTTTCTGTACATATGAGCTTTTCAAAGGGAGCGTCAGCTCCGGCTTAAAGCCCATCTGTTCAAATATAAGCATATCCTTCGTCCTTTTATTTTGAATCTGCCAACAATCATCAGTACACACCATTCTG